>NZ_JBVHYH010000003.1:167828-168266 GCF_055569135.1 Kitasatospora sp. NPDC029367 | reverse complement strand
ACGTCGGGAGGAGGCCGAAGGAAACGACCAATGCCGGCGTTCGCCAACCCCCTCCCTCCTCCCCCCCCCCCCCCCCCCCCCCATCGCTTCCTCCCCCCCCCCCCCCCCCCCCCCCGCGACGGGGGTGCAGGCGAAGAGGGTGACCAGCGCTGTGGCCGTGCCGAGACGAGCTGCTCTGGTGGGGCGCATCGGGTGACTCCTGAGGTTGGTGCTCACGGGTGGTCCGGTGAGCAATTCATAACCTCGGTTCTGCCGCCGCCGGATCGTCCCGGCACGACCCACCAGAAGGTCCGTCCGGTCGGAGCAGCCAGGGCGGGCACCGGCTCACCCGACCGGGCCGGACGGGCGGGTGCCCAGGCCCGGGGGGGGGGGGGGGGGGGGGGGGGGGGGGCTCCCGCCCAGGGGACAAAGACCACCCCCCGTGGCGAGCGGCAGAAC
>NZ_JBVHYH010000003.1:84082-167818 GCF_055569135.1 Kitasatospora sp. NPDC029367 | reverse complement strand
CCAGCGTCCCTCCCCCCCCCCCCCCCCCCCCCCCCCCCCCCCCCCCCCCCCCCCCCCCCCGCCCCCCCCCCCCCCCCCCCCCCCCCCCCGCACCGGGCGAAGCCGCTCAGCCCGTGGTCAGGCCCGCGACCAGCTCGTCGGCCGCGCCGTACGGGTCCAGCTCGCCGTTGACCACCCGTTCGGCCAGGCCGGCCAGGTGGCGGTCGCCGGAGAGGTCGCCGATCCGGGCGCGCAGCTCGGCCAGCGCGATCGCCTCGATCTCCTGGGCAGCCCGACGGCGGCGGCGCGCCGCCAGCTCACCGGTCTCCTCCAGCCAGGCGCGGTGCTTCTCCAGGGCCTCGACCACCTCGTCCACGCCCTCGCCGCGGGCCGCGACGGTCTTGACGATCGGCGGGCGCCAGTCCCCCGCCTCGCGGGCCTCGCCCAGGCCCAGCATGTGGTTGAGCTCCCGGGCGGTGGCGTCGGCGCCGTCCCGGTCGGCCTTGTTGACCACGAAGACGTCGCCGATCTCCAGGATGCCCGCCTTGGCAGCCTGGATGCCGTCGCCCATCCCGGGGGCCAGCAGCACCACGGCGGTGTCCGCCTGGGCGGCGACCTCGACCTCGGACTGGCCCACGCCGACGGTCTCCACCAGGATCACCTCGCAGCCGGCCGCGTCCAGCACCCGCAGCGCCTGCGGCGCCGCCCAGGACAGCCCGCCCAGGTGCCCGCGGGTGGCCATCGAGCGGATGAACACCTCGGGGTCGGTCGCGTGGTCCTGCATCCGGACCCGGTCGCCCAGCAGCGCCCCGCCGGAGAACGGCGAGGACGGGTCGACGGCGAGCACCCCGACCCGCTTGCCGAGCCGCCGGTAGGCGGAGACCAGCGCCGAGGTGGAGGTGGACTTGCCCACCCCGGGCGAGCCGGTCAGGCCCACCGTGTACGCCTGCCCGGTGTACGGCGCGAGCGCGGCCATCGCCTCGCGCAGCTGCGGGGCGGCGTTCTCGACCAGCGTGATCAGCCGGGCGACCGCCCGCGGCCGGCCCTCCCGGGCCTGCTCGACCAGCGTGGCGACATCGATCATCAGGAGCTCCTTGCGCGGATGCCGGCGGGTGGCGGCGGCGTACGGCTGCGAACGACGGCAGATGCCGAAGGGGCCGCGGGCCACTTGTGGCGGTCCGCAGCCCCGGGGTCACGTCTACGGCCTGTCCGGCCGCAGCGCGGGTCAGGCCTTCGGCACGCGCACGATCAGCGCGTCGCCCTGGCCGCCGCCGCCGCACAGCGCGGCCGCGCCGACCCCGCCGCCGCGGCGCTGCAGCTCCAGCGCGAGGGTCAGCACCACGCGGGCGCCGGACATCCCGATCGGGTGGCCGAGCGCGATCGCGCCGCCGTTGACGTTGACGATGTCGGCGGAGACGCCGAGGTCCTTCATCGACTGGTGGGCGACGGCCGCGAAGGCCTCGTTGATCTCGATCAGGTCGAGGTCGGAGACCTCCAGGCCCTCCTTGCCCAGCGCGTGCCTGATCGCGTTGGACGGCTGCGACTGGAGCGAGTTGTCCGGGCCGGCCACGTTGCCGTGGGCGCCGATCTCGGCGATCCAGGTCAGGCCCAGCTCCTCGGCCTTGGCCTTGCTCATCACGACCACGGCGGCGGCGCCGTCGGAGATCTGCGAGGAGGTGCCGGCGGTGATCGTGCCGTCCTTGGTGAAGGCGGGGCGCAGCTTGGCCAGGCCCTCCACGGTGGTGTCGGCGCGGATGCCCTCGTCCTGGCTGAACAGCACCGGCTCGCCGCGGCGCTGCGGGATGGCGACCGGGACGATCTCGGCCTCGAAGACACCGTCGGCCTGCGCCTTGGCGGCCCGCTGGTGGGAGGCGGCGGCGATCTCGTCCTGCACCTCGCGGGCGATGCCCAGGCGGGTGTTGTGCTTCTCGGTGGACTCGCCCATCGGGATGTTCTCGTAGGCGTCGGTCAGACCGTCGTACGCCATCGCGTCGAGCACCTCGACCGCGCCGTACTTGTAGCCCTCGCGGGACTTCGGCAGCAGGTGCGGGGCGTTGGTCATGGACTCCTGGCCGCCGGCCACCACGATGTCGAACTCACCGGCCCGGATCAGCTGGTCGGCCAGCGCGATGGCGTCCAGGCCGGAGAGGCAGACCTTGTTGATGGTCAGCGCCGGGACGTTCATCGGGATGCCAGCCTTGACGGCCGCCTGGCGGGCCGGGATCTGGCCGGCGCCGGCCTGCAGCACCTGGCCCATGATCACGTACTGGACCTGCTCACCCGTGATGCCGGCCCGCTCCAGCGCGCCCTTGATCGCGAAGCCGCCGAGGTCGGCACCGGAGAAGCCCTTGAGGGAACCGAGCAGGCGGCCCATCGGGGTCCGTGCACCGGCAACGATCACAGAGGTGGTGTTGGTCATGGGACGGGCCCCTTCGCACGTCGTGGCCAGGTGGTGAGGATGCGCTCAGGGTACTGACCTGTGTTCCGCCCGTCACCGGAGCGACGGTGTGATCGAGCGCACTGGCACCGTCCAGTCAACACCGTGTCAATACGATCCGGGTGAACGTCCGGGTGATTCCCGGCGTGTGAGCAGGCTCGCACGTCCGGCACTGGCGCCGCCTCGGCGCCGTACGCTGCACTGGGTGCCACCTGTCCGTCCACCGCCCCTGGAGGCGCCGTGCTGACCCGCATCGACCACATCGGCATCGCCTGCCGAGACCTCGACAAGACGGTCGAGTTCTACCGCGCGACCTACGGCTTCGAGGTGTTCCACACCGAGGTCAACGAGGAGCAGGGGGTCCGCGAGGCCATGCTCCGGATCAACGGCACGGACGACGGCGGCGCCTCGTACCTCCAGCTGCTGGAGCCCACCCGCCCGGACTCCACCGTCGCCAAGTGGCTGGAGAAGAACGGCGAGGGCGTGCACCACATCGCCTTCGGCACCGCCGACGTGGACGGCGACTCCGAGGCGATCCGTGACAAGGGCGTCCGGGTGCTGTACGACCAGCCGCGGATCGGCTCGATGGGCTCGCGGATCACCTTCCTCCACCCCAAGGACTGCGGCGGCGTGCTGACCGAGCTGGTCACCTCGGCCCAGCCTGGCGAGCACGAAGGGCACTGAAACGACCTCGGAACCACCCGCGGTGCCGCCCGCTCCCGGGCGGCACAACGGAATCGGGCCCTAGCGACCCGTCAGTAACCTGGTCCGGCGGCCGGAAAACCCCTACGCGGCCATTCCCCCGTGGTGCGCGCCCACTACAATGCCCAGGTGCGCGACGGCTCCGGGGGACGGAGGCGGCGGGCACGGCCGATGACAGGCCTGTCCGCCCTCCGGTGGTCGGCCCGTCGCAGGGGAGTCCAGTACGCGGGCACGGCTGAACAGTCGCAAGACGGATCTGTCACCATTCTCCACAGGCAAGAGTTCGCCCAGGAGTCCACCCGGACGGGGGAACGCGGTACATCCGCGCTCCCGCGACCAGGACTCCGACGACCGCGGCGGACGGCTCCGGCTTGGCAGCGGGTCGTCCGGTGACCGCGGATGCAAGGACCAGTCGGACCAGGGCCCCGGACACGGGTGGCCGGGACCGGCCGGGTCGAGGACGCGACCAGGAGATGGATGGGACCGCGGAGTGCGGGGCAACGACCGCTACGAGGTTGATGATCACCTCTCCCAGTTCGAGGCCGAGATGGGTCGGACTCGGAAGGAGCGGGACAAGGCCGTCGAGCATGCCGAGGACCTCGCCTACCAGGTGGAGGTGCTCCGGGCCAAGCTGCACGAATCCCGGCGCATGCTCGCCCAGCCGCGTGCCTTCGACGCCGTCTCCGGCCAGGCCGAGCAGATGCTCCGGACCGCCGAGATGCAGGCCCAGCAGATGCGCGCCGACGCCGAGCGCCAGCTGCGTGACTCCCAGGCCGCCACCCAGCGGATCATGGCCGAGGCCGCCGAGCGCACTGCCCGGCTGGAGGCCGAGCTCACCGCGCGCCGCCGCCAGCTGGAGGACGAGCTCACCGAGCTGCGCCGCTCCGCCGAGCAGCACGTCAACGGCTGGGCCGAGCAGACCCGGTCCGGCTCCGAGCAGGAGGCCCAGCGCCTGCTGCAGGAGGCCCGCGCCGAGGCCGAGCGGATGGTCGCCGCGGCCCGCGCCGAGGCCGCCGCCCTCTCCGACCACGCCCGCGCCCAGACCGCCGCCGACGTGGACGCCGCCCGCGGCGAGGCCCAGGCCGCCGCCGAGGCCGCCCTCCAGAAGGCCCAGAACGACGCCGAGCGACTGCTGCGCGCCGCCTCCGAGCACGCCCAGCAGGCCGGTGCCCAGGCCGCCGCCGACGTGGACGCGGCCCGGGGCCAGGCCCAGCAGGAGCTGGCCGCCGCGCACGCCGCCGCCGAGCAGCAGCTGGCCGCCGCCCAGGCCGAGATCGGCCGGCTCAAGGAGCAGGCCGCCGCCGAGCAGGCCCGCGCCGAGCAGCAGCTGGGCGCCGCGAAGGCCGAGATAGAGCGGCTGCGCGACGCGGCGCTCGCCGAGGCCGAGCGCGCCCGCCGGGAGGCCACCGAGCTGCGGATCCAGGCCGAGCAGGCCGCCGAGCAGCTCCAGGCCGACGCCGAGGCCGCCGCCGAGCGCAAGGTCGCCGACGGCGAGGCCGCCACCGAGCAGCGCTCGCAGACCGCCCGGGCCGAGATCGCCCGGCTGGTCGCCAACGCCACCAAGGAGTCCGAGGCCATCCGGGCCGAGGCCGAGGCGATCCGCAGCGAGGCCGCCACCCGCCAGGCCGAGGCGGACGCCGCCAGGGCCGCCGCCGCCGAGGAGAGCGAGCGGCTGCGGGCCACCGCCGAGTCGGTCGCCGCCCAGTTGAAGGCCGAGGCCGAGGCGGCGATCGCCGAGCTGCGCGCCCAGGCCGACCGGGACCTGGCGGAGCTGCGGGCCCAGGCCGAGGCCGACGCCCAGCGGCTGCGCGGCGAGGCCGAGGAGGCGGGCCGCGCGGCCGGCGCCAAGGACGCCACCGTCCACCTCGCCAAGGCCGCCAAGACCGCCGAGGAGGTGCTCGGCCGGGCCAACCAGGACGCCGAGACCGCCCGCGGCGAGGCCGCCGCCGAGGCCGAGCGGATCCGCGCCGAGGCGCAGGCCGAGGCCCAGCGGCTGCGCGAGCAGGCCCAGGCCGCCGTCGAGCAGGCGCAGAACGCCGCCCTGGACGACGCCGCCGCGATCCGCGAGCGGATCGAGCAGATGCAGGACGAGGCGGCCCGGCTGCGCGCCGAGGCCGAGGAGCTGCGCGCCCAGGCCGCCGCCGAGGCCGACCGGGTCCGCAGCGAGGCCCGCCGCCAGGCCGTGCTGCAGATCGAGGAGTCGGCGAAGAACGCCGAGGAGCTGCTCACCAAGGCCAAGGCCGACGCGGACGAGCTGCGCGCCGGTGCCGCCGGGGAGGTCGAGCGGCTGCGCGCGCAGGCCCAGGAGCAGGCCGCCGAGACCCAGGGCCGGGCCGAGCAGACCCTGGCCCGGGCCCGTACCGAGGCCGAGAAGATCACCTCGGCCGCCGAGCAGCAGGGCCAGGACGCGGTGGCCGCCGCCAAGGCCGCGGCCGCCGAGAACCGCGCTGCCACCGAGCGCGAGACCGCCGAACTCCGGCGCAACGCAACCGAGTTCGACCAGCGGGTACGTGCCGAGGCGACCGCCGCCGCGGAGGCGCTGGCCGCCGAGGCCCAGGCCGAGGCGAACGCCGTCCGGGACGCCGCGGTCGCCGACGCCGAGCGGGTGCGCACCGAGGCCGACACCGAGGCCGCCCGCGCCAGGGCCGAGGCCGAGGCCGCCGCGAACGCGCTGCGCGAGGAGAGCCGGCGCGAGCGCGAGGAGGCCGCCGCCGGGCTGCAGCGCGAGCGCGAGGAGACCGCCGAGCAGCTGGCCGCCGCCCGGGCCGCCCGCGAGCAGGCCGAGCAGGGCGCCGCCGAGCTGACCGAGCGCACCGCCCGGGAGAGCACCGAGGTCCGCGCGGCCGCCGACCGGTACGCCGCCGAGCAGCGCGAGAGCGCCGACCGCGAGACGGCCGAGCAGCGCGCCGAGGCGGAGCGGTACGCCGCCGAGCAGCGCGCCGAGGCCGAACGGGCCGCGGCCGAGCTGCGCGCCCTCGCCCAGCAGGAGACCACCCAGCAGCGCGAGAGCGCCGAGGCCTACGCCGACCGCGTCCGCACCGAAGCCGAACAGCACGCGGCCGAACTGCGCACCGAGGTCGAGCAGTACGCCGTCGACCACCGCGCCGAGGCGGAGCGGTACGCCGCCGAGCAGCGCGCCGAGGCCGAACGGGCCGCAGCCGAACTGCGCGCCCTCGCCCAGCAGGAGACCACCCAGCAGCGCGAGAGCGCCGAGGCCTACGCCGACCGCGTCCGCACCGAAGCCGAACAGCACGCCGCCGAACTGCGCACCGAGGTCGAGCAGTACGCCGTCGACCACCGCGCCGAGGCCGACGAGCTGCTGGCCCAGGCCGACGCCGCCGCCGAGCAGCGCCGGGCCGAGGCCGCCCAGGACGCCAAGGCCACCCGCGAGAAGGCCGCCGCCGAGCTGGCGCTGGCCGAGGAGCAGGCCGAGACGGTCCGGGCCGAGGCCGGCCGGGAGCTGTCCGAGGCCCGCGCCACCGCCGACGCCATCCGCGCCGAGGCCGCTGCCGCGCTGGAGCAGGCGCGTGCCGACGGCCAGGACGTGGTGGCCGCCGCCCGGGCCGAGGGGGCCGAGCTGGTCTCCGCCGCCGAGGACGAGGCCGCCGAGGTCCGCCAGTCGGTGGCCGGCCTGCACGAGGCCGCCGCCGAGCAGATCGCCGCGCTGCGGGCCACCGCCGAGCAGGAGGCCGCGGACACCCGCGAGCGGGCCGAGCAGGACGCCACCGAGCTGCGCGAGCTCGCCGAGCGGGAGACCACCGAGCAGCGCGAGGCCGCCGACCGGTACGCCGCCGAGGTGCGCGAGCTGGCCGACCGCGAGACGGCCGAACAGCGCGAGCTCGCCGACCGCGAGACGGCCGAACAGCGCGAGCTCGCCGACCGCGAGACGGCCGAACTGCGCGCCCGGACCGAGGCCGAGACCACCGCCCTGCGCGAGCAGACCGAGCTGGAGCTCACCGCCGAGCGCGAGGCCGTCGAGGCCGAGCTCGGCCGGCAGCGGGCCGAGGCCCAGGCCTACGACGAGCAGCTGCGCGCCGAGGCCGAGGCCGAACTGCGGGCCGCCCAGGAGGCCGCCGAGCAGCTGCGCGCGGACGCCGAGGCGCAGGCCGCCCGTACGGTCGCCGACGCCGACGCCCAGGCCCGGCGGACGATCGCCGAGGCCGAGGAGCTGGCCGCCGGGCTGCGCGCCGAGGCCGAGGAGTACGCACTGGCCACCCGCACCCTGGCCGACGAGTACGACGCCGCCACCCACGCCCGCGCCGACGCCTACGACGCGCAGACCCGGGAGGCCGCCGAGCAGTTCGACAAGGCCACCCGGGACCGCGCCAAGTCCGTGCTGGAGAAGGCCTTCGCCGACGCCGAGTCGCTCGGCGAGGACGCCCAGACCACCGCGCTGGCCACCACCGCCGCCGCCGAGGAGCAGGCGGACGCGATGGTCGCCGCCGCCCGCAAGGAGGCCGACCGGCTGGTCGCGGCCGGCGAGGCGGCCGGTCAGGCCGAGGTCGAGAAGGGCCGCGCCGACGCCGACACGCTGCTCGCCGAGGCCCGCCGGGACGCCACCGCGATCCGCGAGCGCGCCGAGGAGCTGCGCGAGCGCACCGACGCCGAGGTGGAGGCGCTGCACGAGCGGGCCCGCAAGGAGAACGCGGCGGCCATGAAGTCGGCCGGCGAGCGGGTGGACGCGCTGGTGACGGCCGCCCAGGAACAGCTCACCGAGGCCGAGGAGCAGGCGGTGGCCACCGTCGCCGAGGCCGAGGACCGCGCCGCCGCCCTGGTCGCGGCCGCCGAGGAGCGGGCGTCCGAGCTCACCTCGGAGGCGTCCGCGGAGGCCAGCAAGGTCCGGCTGTCCGCCGTCCGCAAGGCCGAGGGGCTGCTCAAGGAGGCGGAGACCAAGCTCGCCAACTCCACCGAGCGGGCCGAGTCGCTGATCGCGAAGTCCGAGGCCAAGCTGCGCGCGGCCGAGGCGGAGGCCGAGGAGCGCCTCGACGGCGCGGCCGCCGAGGCGGAGAAGCGGCTGCGCGACGCCGACCGCACCGCGGACGAGCAGATCGAGCTGGCGAAGGCGGAGGCCGAGCGACTGATCGCCGAGGCGAAGGCCGAGGCCGAGCGGGTCACCGAGGAGGGCCGGCGCGAGCTGGACGAACTGGTGCGCCGCCGCAAGGACATCAACACCGAGATCTCCAGGGTCCAGGACGTGCTCTCGGCGCTGGAGGCGTTCGAGGCACCGACACCGGTCGCCCAGGTCAACGGGGGAAGCAACACCAAGAAGGACGGGGGCGCCAAGGCCGGTGCCGGAGTTGGCTCCCCCCGGTCGGGTGGCAATCGTTCCAAGAACGCACCACCCGATTGAGCGGACATTGGCGGTCATTGTCCGTGAGACAACGGCATTTCGCCGTCGACACTCCGGTACCGTGTCAGGATTCCCTCAACCACCTCAGCGGTTTGACGACAGGAAGCCCAGAGTCCCATGAGCGACAGTCACTCCCCTCACGGCTTCGACCTGGTACGCCGTGGGTACGAGCGCGCCCAGGTCGACGAGCGGATCACCAAGCTGGTGGCCGACCGTGACAGTGCCCTGACCCGGATCAGCGCACTGGAGAAGCGCATCGAGGAGCTCCACCTCGAAACCCAGACCGCCCAGGCGGCGGTCGCCGAGCAGGAGCCCTCCTACGCCGGCCTCGGCGCCCGGGTCGAGAAGATCCTGCGGCTCGCCGAGGAGGAGGCCAAGGACCTGCGCGACGAGGCGCACCGCGCCTCCGAGCAGCACCGCGAGCTGGCCGAGGCCGCCGCCCAGCAGGTCCGCACCGAGGCCGAGAACTACGCCAAGGACCGCAAGGCCAAGGCGGAGGACGAGGGGCTGCGGATCGTCGACAAGGCGAAGAGCGACTCCGCCCAGCTGCGCGCCGAGGCCAACAAGGACGCCCAGAACAAGCGCGAGGAGGCGGACGCCCTCTTCGAGGAGACCCGCACCAAGGCCGCCCAGGCCGCCCTGGAGTTCGAGACGAACCTGGCCAAGCGCCGCGAGCAGTCCGAGCGCGACCTGGCCGCCCGTCAGGCCAAGGCCGAGAAGCGCCTGGCCGAGATCGAGCACCGGGCCGAGCAGCTGCGCCTGGAGGCCGAGAAGCTGCGCACCGACGCCGAGCGCCGGGCCCGCCAGACCGTCGAGACGGCCCAGCGCCAGTCCGAGGACATCGTGGCGGACGCCAACGCCAAGGCGGACCGCATCCGCAGCGAGTCCGAGCGCGAGCTGGCGGCGCTGACCAACCGTCGCGACAGCATCAACGCCCAGCTGACCAACGTCCGCGAGATGCTGGCGACGCTGACCGGCGCGGCCGTGGCCGCCGCCTCGCTGCCGAACGACGACACCATGGGCGTGCCCGCCCAGCAGTCGCGCTGACGCAGCCGCTGACGCGGTCGTCCGACAGGCCCTCACCCGCCCGGGTGAGGGCCTGTCGTGCGTCCGCCCGTCATCACCTCGGGGGCAATTACCGGGGGTACGCCCCGTCGGGCCGCTGGTGCCCGCTGCTGAGCTGGTTCCCCTCGTCGTCCGACACGGTGCCGTACCAGGAGGTGCACCAGACCGACACCGAGTCGGGCCAGTACTGCACCTCGAAGGGGTGCCCGGAGCCGTAGTCGCCGTACGAGGTGACGATGAAGGTCTCGCCGGGGCGCATCCAGTAGTCCTCGCCCAGCGGCTCCAGGGTCAGCTCCACCAGCCCCTCGCCGCGGTTGGTCACCGGCATCCGGCCGGTGACCTCCAGCGCGGAGAAGTCCCAGCCCGCCGCGTCCGGGCTCATCCGGCGGCCACCCGGGCGAGCAGCCGGCGGACGGCGGCGTCGAACGCGCCCGGGGACTCCATGGCGCTCAGGTGGCCCACGCCGGGGACGACGGTCAGCTCGGCGTCCGGGCGGGCCCGGTGCATCAGTTCGGCCTCCTCGGGCGCCACCAGGGCGTCCTGGGCGCCCGCGAGGAACGCCACCGGCACCCGGAGCCCGGCCAGCACCTCCAGGGAGTCCGGACGGGCCGCCATGGCCCGCTGGGCCCACGCGACGGAGGCGGGCGGCGCGGCGGCCACCATCGCCTGCACCCGCTCCACCAGGTGCTGGGAGTCGGGGCCCAGCTGCCCGGCCGCGACCTGCTCGTCCAGCAGCAGCTGGACGCTGCCCCGGGCGGTCACGGCGGCGGCGATCCGCTCCCGGTTGGCCCGCACGGCGTCCAGGTCCGCGGTGGCGCGGGTGTTGGCCAGCAGCAGGCCGGACAGCCGGTCCGGGTGGCGGCGGGCGAAGGCGAGCGCCACGTAGCCGCCCATGGAGAGTCCGCCGACCACCGCGCGGTCGATCCCGGCCGCGTCCAGCAGCAGCGCCAGGTCGTCGGCGACGAGGTCCAGCGAGGGTTCGTCGGTGCCCAGCTCGGTCCCGCCGAAGCCCCGCTGGTCGGGGGCGAGCACCCGGACCTCGTCCCCGGTCAGTCCGGGCAGCGCGTCCAGCTGGGCGGACCACATCGAGGCGTTCAACGGGAAGGCGTGCAGCAGCACGAGGGGTGTTCCGGTACCGCTCTCGCGGACGGACACTGCGGAGGGGAGCTGGCTCATGCAGCCACCGTATTGCGGCGCGCCCGACGGGCCCACTCAGCGGGCCGCGATATCCGCTTTGTCCTAGCCTGCCAGAGAGCAAGGGAGCGCCAATGATCGAGTTGCACGACCTGACGAAACGTTACGGCAAGACGCTCGCGGTGGACCGGCTCAGCTTCTCGGTCCCCCAGGGAGTGGTCACCGGCTTCCTCGGGCCCAACGGCGCGGGCAAGTCCACCACCATGCGCATGATCCTCGACCTGGACCGCCCCACCAGCGGCCGGGTCACCATCGACGGCAAGCGCTACGGGCAGCTCAGCGAGCCGCTCAAGTACATCGGCGCCCTGCTGGAGGCCAAGGCCGTCCACCCCGGCCGCACCGCCCGCGACCACCTGCTCTGGCTCGCCCAGAGCAACCGGATCCCGGTCGGCCGGGTGGACGAGGTGCTCGCCCTGGTCGGCCTCACCCCGGTCGCCCGCAAGCGCGCCCGCGGCTTCTCGCTCGGCATGGGCCAGCGCCTGGGCATCGCCTCCGCGCTGCTCGGCGACCCGGAGATCGTCATGTTCGACGAGCCGGTCAACGGCCTCGACCCGGAGGGCATCCTCTGGATCCGCAACCTGATGAAGCGCCTGGCCGGCGAGGGCCGGACCGTCTTCGTCTCCTCCCACCTGATGAGCGAGATGGCCGTCACCGCCGACCACCTGGTGGTCATCGGCAAGGGCCGGCTGCTCGCCGACCTGGCGATGCCGGAGTTCATCCGGCGCAACTCCCGCTCCGCCGTCCGGCTGCGCACCCCGCAGCCCGAGCGCCTGCTCGACGTGCTGGCCGGCGCCGGCCTGCGGTACGAACCGGGCCCCGACGGCTCGTACGAGGTGGTCGACGGCGACATCGCCCGGCTCGGCGAACTGGTCGCCGCGCACGGCGTGGTGCTGCACGAACTCAGCCCCCAGCAGGCCTCGTTGGAGGAGGCGTTCATGCAGATGACGGCGGACTCGGTGGAGTACCACGCGGGCGACGGGCCCGGCCGGGACGCCGCCGGCGCACCCGGCGAGTGGGGCGCGGGCTGGAAGGCGGACGGCGCCCGGCCGACCGCGGCGGCGCGGCAGGAGGAGAACTGAGATGACGTCCTTCCCGGCGATCCTGCGCTCCGAGTGGACGAAGATCCGCAGCGTCCGCTCCACCGTCTGGACCCTCGCGCTGGCCTTCGTGGTCACCGTCGGCATCGGCGCGCTGCTGTCCCTGCTCACCAACAACAACTTCACCGAGTTCAGACGCCACGAGGTGACCCCGTTCGACGCCACCGGCACGGCGTTCTCCGGCATCATGCTCGGCGAGCTGGCCATCATCGTCTTCGGGGTGCTGGCGATCGGCAACGAGTACAGCAGCGGCATGATCCGGGTCACCCTGGCCGCCGTCCCCCAGCGCGGCACCCTGCTGGCCGGGAAGGCGCTGGTGCTCGGCGGGCTGGCCCTGGCGGTCTCGCTGGTGACCGCCTTCGTCACCTTCTTCGTCGGCCAGGCGCTGCTCGGCTCGCACTCCACCACCCTGGGCGAGCCGAACGTGCTGCGCGCGGTGCTCGGCGCCGCGCTCTACCTGACGATGCTCTGCCTGTTCTCGGCCGGCGTCACCGCCATGCTGCACAACCAGACCCTCGCCCTGGGCGTGCTGGTGCCGTTCTTCTTCCTGCTCTCGCCGATCCTCTCGGCGGTGCCGAAGGTCAAGACCCTGGCCCACTACTTCCCCGACTACGCCGGCTCGCGGATGCTGCTGGTGTACGAGCAGAACGGCCAGCCGTACGGGCCGTGGGCGGGCTTCACGATCTGCCTGGCCTGGACCGCGGCCGCGCTGGTCGGCGGCGCGCTGGTGCTCAAGAACCGGGACGCGTGACGGCTCGGCGGACTCAGTAGCGCGGAGCGCCGCGGCCCCGGAGCAGGTTGGAGGCCCGGCGCTCCCGCGCTCCCCAGCACGCCCGGTGCCAGTGCCGCCGGTCGTCCACCCCGCCGCCGTGCATCGGCCAGGCCACCACATGGCCCACCCCGGGCGGGATCTCCTGGTCGCAGCCCGGGCAGCGGTAGAACCGCCCCGAGGTCCCGGCGACCGTCTGCACCACCCAGTCGTCGCCCTGGTAGTTCTCGGTGCGGCGCAGCGAACCGCCGAGCGGGGCGGCGGCCGGTTCGGCGTTCTCGCGGTCGGCGGCGCTCTTGATCCGGTTGCGGCGGGGCACGGCGGTCTGCCTCTCTTCCGGGGGCTCGAAGTCGCTCCAGCCTAAGGGTGTCAAACCCTTTTCTCGGCCTCTATCACGGCTTCGGCCGGCCCGTCCGGGGTTTTTGCCGAGATCCACCCGATCATCGGGGAAATCGGGGGTTCGGCGTGCCATTGGCACATGACATCGGATACCCACGAGTGGACAGGCGGGGCCCGCAGACCCTGCGTGCACCCGAGGAGGCCCCCAGGATGACCAAGACCAGCCCGCGCGCCGAGACCCGCCGCCCGGTCGGCGTGCGCCCGCCCGCCCCGGGCCCGGCGCTCACCTCCGTACCGCCGCTGGCCGTCACCGGCGAACCGCTGACCGCCGCCCAGCGCACCGGCGCACTGCCGCCGGACACCGCCCCGGTACGGGTCGGCGCGTTCCTGCTGTCCGCGCAGTTCCCCGGGCAGAGCCACGGCGAGGTGCTGGAGCGCACCGTCCGGGCCACCGTCGAGGCGGAACGCGCGGGCCTGGACAGCGTCTGGCTGGCCGAGCACCACTTCGTCCCGTACGGAGTCTGCCCCGATGCCGCGACGCTCGCCGCGCTGCTGCTCGGCCGCACCCGCCGGATCGGCATCGGCACCGCCGTCAGCGTGCTCTCCACCAGCCACCCGGTGGCACTCGGCGAGCAGGCCGCGCTGCTGCACCTCACCTCCGGCGGGCGCTTCACGCTCGGGGTGGGCCGCGGCGGGCCGTGGATCGACCTGGACGTGTTCGGCAGCGGGGTGGAGGCCTTCGAGACCGGCTTCCCGGAGCGGCTGGACCTGCTGTTGCGCTGGCTGCGCGGCTCCCGGGTCGGCGCGGACGGACCGCAGTTCTCCTTCCCCGAGGTCGCGGTGGTGCCGCGGGCCACCGAGTCGGTGCGCCGACCGGGCCTGGGCAGCTGGCTCGGCCTGGACGAGCCCTCCGGCCCGGTGCGCTTCCCCCGCCAGCGCCAGGACGCCGACGGCCTCGCCGAGGAACGCGACCGCAGCGGACGGCCGCTGGCCGGCCCGCCGGTGGTGGTCGCCTGCACCTCCCCGGGCGGGGTGCGGCTGGCCGCCGAGCGCGGCCTGCCGATGCTGCTCGGCATGCACTCCGGCGACGACGACAAGATGCGGATGCTGGAGCTCTACCGCGCCGCCTGGCTGGCCGCCGGGCGGGGCGAGGAGCAGCTGCGCCGGGTGACCCGCCAGCACGTCGCGGCGGGCGTGGCCCAGGTGGACGACCGCACCTCGGCGGCCCGGGCCACCCTGCTGAACGCGATGCCCGGCTGGTTCGAGTACGGGCTCGGCGCCCACCGCACCGTGGACGGCCGCGAACGCAAGATGCGCGACCCGCACCAGTACACCGAACTGCTCTGCGACCTGCACGCGGTGGGCACCCCCAAGCAGTGCGCCGACCGGCTGCTGGCCACCGCCGAGCGCACCGGGATCCGCCGCTTCGCCCTGCTCGCGGAGGGCAGCGGCGACCGCGAGGCGACCCTGCACAACATCGCCCGGCTCGGCTCCGAGGTGCTGCCGCAGCTGGGCTGACCCCCGGACCCGGACCGCCGCCCCTCCCCCCGCACCGGGGGACGGGACGGCCGGCTCCGGCCGGATCAGCAGTCCCGCAGCTCCTCGGACTGGTTGAGCAGCTGCTCCCGGACGGAGGTGAAGCGGTCGTACCGCGCCTCGTTGGCCTCCGACGGCACGAACACCGCCACCCGGTGACAGTTCTGGAAGGCCAGCCGGACGCCGAAGTGGCGCTGCAGGGCGCCCCGGATGGCATCGCTGGCCAGGGCGCGCAGCAGCTGGCCACGGGCCTGCTCGCTGGGCGGCGGCACCTGGTTGTCGGCGAAGTCGGTACCGTCGACCTTGGCCTGCGCGACCAGCGAGCTGATCAGGTCCCAGGCGTACGGCAGCGAGACGCGGACGCAGTCGACGAATTCCCGCTCGTCGACCTCGCCCCGCTCGGCCTTTTCCAGCAGGGCCGGTGAGACGTCGAGCGACATGGATTCTCCTCTCGCGGTCCACCCGCGCGGCGCCCGGGTGGTCGTGCGTAGTCCAAGCTCACAGGGAGGGTGGGCGAAATCGCAGGCGGTGTCCGGAACACCGTCGAACGGGGGTTTCCGGCACCTGTTGCGAAGGCGGCGGCGCCACGGGACGTGACGTCCTGAACACCGACCGCGTCAGAACAGCGTGGCAGTCAACGGCGGAGCAGGCCGGTCGTTCCTACGGATTGCTCCGGAAATACGCCGTGGTGCACCAGATTGGCCTGATCCCGTCGGATCGTTCATCTGAAGTCTCCATCCCCGTTGACAGCGACCCCGCATCCGTAGCGTCACACACCGTAGCGACCCCAGGGGGGCGTACGCCAGAGCGCGGCGAGCGGCGTCGGGTCCGCCGAACCTCCATGTTCGCGGGGTTCGCGCTTTCTTCACCCGGTCGTCTCGGAATCGCATCAACTGGCCCCGGTGGGCTAGCGTGGTCGACCGTGCGTCTCGTAATTGCCCGCTGCTCAGTCGACTATGCCGGTCGGCTCTCCGCCCATCTGCCCTCCGCCACCAGGCTGATCCTGGTCAAGGCCGACGGCAGCGTCAGCATCCACGCCGACGACCGCGCCTACAAGCCGCTCAACTGGATGTCCCCGCCGTGCGTCCTCAAGGAGGCCGACGGGGTCTGGACGGTGGAGAACAAGGCCGGCGAGAAGCTCATCATCACGCTGGAGGAGGTGCTGCACGACTCCTCCCACGAACTCGGGGTGGACCCGGGCCTGATCAAGGACGGCGTCGAGGCGCACCTCCAGGAGCTGCTCGCGGACCGGATGGAGGTGCTCGGCACCGGCTGGTCGCTGATCCGCCGCGAGTACCCGACCGCGATCGGCCCGGTCGACATCCTCTGCCGCGACTCCGACGGCGCCACGGTGGCCGTGGAGATCAAGCGCCGCGGCGAGATCGACGGCGTCGAGCAGCTCACCCGCTACCTCGAACTCCTCAACCGGGACCCGCTGTTGGCCCCGGTCAAGGGCGTCTTCGCCGCGCAGGAGATCAAGCCCCAGGCCCGCGTCCTGGCCACCGACCGGGGCATCGGCTGCGTGGTGCTGGACTACGACGAGCTGCGCGGCATCGACGACGACAAGCTCAAGCTGTTCTGACCGGTCAGCCCGACGTGCTCGACGTCGGGCTGGGCTGACCGGTCGGACTGGCGGACGCGGTCGACGTCGGGCTCGGCTTGGCCGTCGTCGCGGACGGGCTCGGCGACGGCGAGTTGCCGGTCCCGCCACCGCTGCCGCCACCGGTCTGACCGCCGCCTCCCCCGCCGTTGCCGCCCCCGCCCGACCCGCCGGGCTTCGGCCCCGGCGGCTGCTCCGACGGCTGCGGCTGCCCCGGGACGGGCTGCTGCGACTGCTGCGGGGCCGCCGAGCCGGTGGCCCCCGGCGAGGAGCTCGGCCGCTTCGACGGCGTGGCGCTCGGCGAGTGCGAGGCGCTCCCGCTGGCCGAGGGCTCCGCACCGGCCCCCGTCGCCGGGCCGCCCGGCTCGGTGCCGCCCGCCCCGGCCGTGCCCGGGGAGGCGTCGGCGGAGGGCACCGGCATCGGCGCGTTGCCGGTGTCGCCGACCTGGTCCAGCTGACCGTGCGGGTCCTTCGCCTTGTGCTCCTCGGGCCCGGTGAGGCTCATCGCCACCGCCGTACCGAGCACCCCGAAGGTGAGCAGGGCCGCGGAGGCCACCACCACCTTGCGCCGCCGCCCGGCCCTGGCCTTGAGGCCGGCCGGCACCCGGGCGGCGATCTTCCGGATCACCGGCCCGCGGCCCGACGCCGCCGCGGCGGTCGCGGCGGCCGGCAGCTGACGGCCGTCGGCACGCAGCAGGTCGAGCATCCGGCCCGCGGCGGCGACCCCGCGCGGCTCCCCCGCGGTGGCCCGCAGGGTGAGGGCGGTCTCCAGTTCGGCGATCGCCCGGGAGGGCTGCTGGAGGCAGATCGCGAGCACGCCCGCCTCGTGGTGGAACCAGGCCTGGTCGACCGTCGATCCGGTCCGCCGGGCCGCCTCCAGGCCGAGCTGGAGGACCCGCTCCCAGGCGCCCCAGCGCAGCGCCAGCGCCAGGGCGGGGGCGGCCGCCCTGGCCAGGCGGACGACCGCCTCGTGCCGCCCGGCCGTGCGGTCCGCGAGCAGCACGCCGATCAGGACCTCGGCCTCGGCGGCGATCTGCGCCAGCGACACCGAGCTGTGCCCGACCCACCAGGCGAAGTGCTGGGCGGCGCCGTCCACGCAGCCGCGGGCCGGCCAGTGCGGGGCGAGCAGTTCGAGCGCCCCGGCGGTCAGCCGGTGGTGCCCGCCGATGGACACCGCGAGCCCGGCGTCGGCGAGTTCGGCCAGCGCGCTCTCGCCCTGGCCGACGTCGATCAGCGCGGGCAGGTGCGGCGCGGTGGGGCATTCGCCGCCGAGCGCGACGGCCAGCCGCAGCACGGCCTGCGCGGACTCACCGAGCCCCTCGGCGAGCCGGACGGCGGGCGAGGCGGTCTCGGCGACCGAGGGCAGCGGCACGGTGCGCCGCAGCGCGTTCTCCCGGATCGCCGGGTCGGGGTCGTGGGCGGGCTCGTCGACCGCGCCGAAGACGTCCAGCCGGTCCTCCTCGGCGGCGACCAGCGCGTCCACCGCGACGTCCCGCTGCCGCAGCAGCGCGGCGGCCTGGACGAAGCGCAGCGGCAGCCCCTCGGACTCGAACCAGAGGTCGACCGCCCAGGCCTTCTCGGCGGCGTCCAGCGGCCGTCCGGCGAGCCGGGCGGTGAGGGCCAGGCAGGCGGGCCGGGAGAGGCCGGGGACGAGGTGGTCGCGCAGCCGGGAGTCGGCGGGCAGCGGCGGGCAGCCGGGGGCGACCGAGATCAGGAAGGCGCAGCCGGGGGCGGCGGCGAGCAGCTGCTCCAGCTCGTCGCCGGCGGGTTCGGCCTCGTCGATCACGACGACCGCGGCGACCCCGGCGAGGTGGGCGGCCAGCCGGGCCGGGTCGGGGCGGTAGCCGGGGGCGTGGTGGGTGGCCGCGAAGAGGTCCTGGAGCAGGTCGGCGGCGGTGCGGCGGTGGCCGCAGAGCTGGACGACGCCGCCGGGGGCGAGGTCGGCGGCGGCCTCGGCGACGGCCGACAGCAGGGTGCTGCGGCCCGAGCCGGCCTGCCCGACCAGGCGTATCGAGCGGCCCTCGGCGAGCAGGCCGAGGAGTTCGGCGATGTCGGCCTCGCGGTCGAGCAGCGGCAGGTCGGTGGGGCCGGCGCCGAGGGCGAGCGGGCCGACCGCCCGGCCGACGCCGCCGACCGGGCCGCGGGCGGGCTCGCTGCGTTCGATCCGGCGCGGGCGGGGCCGCCACTCCTCCGGACAGGGCCGGGCCTCGGAGCCGTCCGGGGCGCCGACGCCGACCAGCAGGGCGCCGGAGACCAGTTCGCCGCCGCGGGTGCGGGCGGCCTCCTGCCGGAACTCCCCGGATGGCTGTGCCACGTTCTGCTCCGCATCGTGTTCGGCCGCCGGCGCCCCGCGCCGGCCGGCACACGTCTCGGTCGCGGCCGCGGGCGGGCTGTGGGCAGCCGGCCCCGGGCGGCCGTCGTCTGACGGGCAGACTCTTGCACATCCGGGCCCGGCCGTGCAGTGCGGTCCGGTGCGGGGAAGGTGAAGGCCGGCGGGGCCGGTCGGGCCCGGCCCGGTCGCGGCGGGCGGCCCGAGGGCGCGTGAACAGGCGTGCGGAACGTTCCGCGAGCCGCTCCGTACGCCCCCGGAACGGGCGTCAGGAGGCCTGGACCTCGGGGATCCCGCCGTCGACGGTGAGGATGCGGTGCAACTTGGTGGCCACCAGCAGCCGCTGGAGCTGAGCGGGGACGGCCCGCAGCACGAGCCGGCGGCCGATCCGGCCGGCCCGCCGGTGGGTGCCCATGATCACGCCAAGGCCGGTGGCGTCCCAGAACTCCAGCCGGCCGAGGTCGAGCACGAGGTCGCCGAGGCCGCCGTCCACGGCCTGGTGCAGCCTTGCCCGCGCGTCGGCGGCGGTGCGCACGTCGAGGCGGCCTTCGATGGCCAGCGCCGTGTGGTCGCCGGTGATGCGCATGCTCTCCTCCTTCGCCTGGGTGGCCTGGTGCGGGGCGGGTCCGGCCCCGGCCGGCACGGACCGGGAGGCGGGACGGCCGCTGGATCGGAGTGGGACAACCCGGGCGGAACGCCTGCGTCGGCTCGGCTCGCGCCCGGCCCCGGTCGGAGTGCCGGGTTCCCTCATCTGACGGTGGAGCAGCGCCGCAGGTTGCTGTTTTCCGCCCTGATCTGAAGCAACTTCACTCGTCCGAGGGAATATACGCAGGAACTCTCCACACCTACGCTCGATTACCGCCCAAATCACCCGTCTGCGGCACCCGGCGTGAGGAAACTCACCCGCCCCGGTACGGCGGGCCGTACGATGCCCCGATCGCACGGCCCACCAGGGCGTTCAGCCCCGCGGGCTCACTTGCCCTCGTACGGGTAGAAGCCCCGGCCGCTCTTGCGGCCGAGGTCACCGGCGGTGACCATGCGGGCCATGATCTCCGGGGCGGCGAACTTCTCGTCCTTGGTCTCGGTGTAGATGTTGTGGGCGGCGTGCAGCAGGATGTCGACGCCGGTCAGGTCGGCGGTCTGCAGCGGGCCCATCGCGTGGCCGAAGCCGAGGCGGCAGGCGGTGTCGATGTCCTCGGCGGTGGCCACGCCCGACTCGTACAGCTTGGCGGCCTCGACGACCAGCGCGGTGATCAGGCGGGTGGTGATGAAGCCGGCCACGTCCCGGTTGACCACCACGACGTCCTTGCCGACGCCCTCGGCGTAGGCGCGGGCGGCGGCCAGCGTCTCGTCGCTGGTCTTGTAGCCGCGGACCAGCTCGACCAGCTTCATCATCGGGACGGGCGAGAAGAAGTGGACGCCGACGACCGACTCCGGCCGCTGGGTGACGGCCGCGATCCGGGTGATCGGGATGGCGGAGGTGTTGGAGGCGAGGACGGCGCCGTCCTTGGCGAGCTTGTCCAGCTCGCGGAACACGCCCTCCTTGACGTCCAGGTTCTCGAACACGGCCTCGACCACGATGTCGGCCTCGGCGACGGCGCCCAGGTCGGTGGTGGTGGTGATCCGGCCGAGCGCGGCCTCGGCGTCCTCGGCGCTCAGCCTGCCCTTGGAGACGAACTTCTCGTACGAGGCGCGGATGCCGGCCAGGCCCCGCTGCAGCGCCTCCTCGGTCACGTCCCGCAGCACCACCGGGTGACCGGCCTGCGCGGACACCTGGGCGATACCGGCGCCCATCAGGCCGGCACCGATCACGGCGATCTGCTTGCTGGACGCATTGCTCATGGCTGGGTCTCCCGATGCCGTCGCCGCCCTGCGGGCGGGCCCTGAAGGCGGCTCAGGGCAGGGATCACCCACCGGCAGCCGCTTTGCTCTGGCGGGGACTCTAGTGCCCAGACCGTCCGTGCCATAGCAATCGGGAGTGTGATCTGCAACCGACCTGGTCACCCGACCAGGATGGTCGTCAGATGGTCAGACCGAGGTCCTGGGCGAGGATCGCCGCCTGCACCCGGCTGCGCAGCCCCAGCTTCGCCAGGATCCGGCTGACGTGGGTCTTGGTGGTCGCCTCCGCCATCTCCAGCCGGCGCGCGATCTCCCCGTTGGACATCCCCGCCCCGACGCAGGCCAGCACCTCCCGCTCCCGCCCGGTCAGGCCCGCCACCGCCGTCCGGGCCTCCGGTCCGACCGGGCGCCCGGGACGGGCGAAGGCGCCGATCAGCCGCCTGGTCACCGAGGGCGCCAGCATGCCGTCCCCGCGCGCCACCGTGCGGATGCCCTCGACCAGGGTGTCCGCCTCCAGGTCCTTGAGCAGGAAGCCGGCGGCGCCGGCCCGCAGCGCGCCGTAGACGTACTCGTCCAGGTCGAAGGTGGTCAGCACCAGCACCTGGGCCGCCCCGGCGTCCACCACCTGACGGGTCGCCGAGACGCCGTCCAGCCGGGGCATCTGGACGTCCATCAGCACCACGTCGGGCCGCAGTTCCAGGGCCAGCCGGACGGCCTCCTGCCCGTCGGCGGCCTGCCCGACCACCTCGAACCCGGGCTCCGCCCGCAGGATCATCACCAGCGCCGCCCGCACCGCCGCCTGGTCCTCGGCCACCAGTACCCGGATCGTCATGCCCGTCCCTCGCTCTCCCGGCGGCGCGGCAACTCCGCGCGCACCCTCCAGTACCCGTCCCGCGGCCCGGCCTCGAAGCTGCCACCGAGCAGCGCGGCCCGCTCCGACATCCCCACCAGCCCGGCCCGGGCGCCGGGCAGTTCACGGCCCGGTTCGCCGCGGAACGGGCTGTCGACCGCGATCCGCAGCGCGTCCGGGCCGAACTCCAGCCGCAGCGCGACCAGTCCGGGCCCGGCGTGCTTGAGCGCGTTGGTCAGCGACTCCTGCACGATCCGGTAGGCGGCCAGCCCGACCGGCACCGGGAGGTCACCGCGCTCGCCGTCCTCGGTCAGCTCGAAGTCCAGTCCGACGCCCTGCCCGGCGGCCCGGGCCTTCTCCAGCAGGGCGTCCACCGCGGCGAGGTCGGGGGCCGCGTACGACTCGTCGGCCTCTCCCCCGCCGCTGTCCCGAAGCAGTCCGATCATGCGACGCATTTCGGCCAATCCCTGGACGCTGTTCTCCCGGATCACCGCCAGCACCTCGACCAGCGGATCGCCCTCGGGCAGGCTCCGCCGCCGGGCGGCCGACTGCGCGCCGGTGGCGTGGATCGCGATCGCCGACAGGTGGTTGGCCACCACGTCGTGCAACTCCCGTGCCATCCGGGACCGTTCGGCGACGACCGCCTCGCGCCGGTCCATCTCCGAGAGCAGCGCGGTCTGTTCGGCCCGCAGCCGCTCGTTCTCCGCCTGCTCCCGGTGCTTGCGCACCAGGTCCCCGGTCCACACCGGCGCCAGGAACACCAGCGAGCTGACCACCACGATCAGCAGCCCGGCCGAGGTCCCGGCCACGTACCAGGCCAGGCTGGACAGCACCAGCACGGTCGCGCCGCCGCTCAGGTGCAGCACCCGCGACATCCGGCTGGTGCCGTAGAGCACCGCCGCGTACAGCAGGTCGGTGTACATGATCGTCGTCGCCAGCAGGCTGCCGGCGAAGATGCTCCCCGCGAAGGCCAGCCCGCCCAGCGACACCGCCAGCACCGGCCGGGTGCGCCGGACCAGCTCCAGCCCCGCCGTCACCAGCAGCGGCGCCACCACGGCCCACAGCGGCACCCGGTCCGCCCGGTCGTACACCTTGAAGACGATCAGCACCGCACCGCCGAGCACCCCGCACAGGGCGATCAGCCGGTCCAGTTGCCGCGGGGGGAGGGACGGTACGAGCACGCCCCCATCTCACCATCCCCGGCCACCCGCCCGGCTCCGATCCGCGGAGGAGCCCACTACATCGAAAGGTGCAGGCCAGGACGGCACCGGGCGACGACGACAGCACCGCGCCCGCGCACGAGGCTGGGGGCACCGCCGAAAACGACCGGGAGCAGAAGTGATCGTCACCCTCATCGTCGCGGCCGAGATCTCCTGGTGGATCGTGCTCGGCCTCGCCCTCTCCGCCCGCTACCTGCTGCGGTGGCGCCGCGCCAGCACCGTGCTGCTGATCGGCCTGCCGGTGGTGGACCTCGCCCTGTACGCCCTCACCGTGCTGAACCTGCGCGGCGGCGCGCAGGCGAGCTGGATGCACGCCCTGGCCGCGAGCTACGCCGGCTTCTCGGTCGGCTACGGCCCCTCGCTGGTCGCCTGGGCCGACCGGCACTTCCTGCACCGCTTCGCCGGCGGCCCCAAGCCGCTGCCCTCCCCCAAGTACGGCCCGGAGCGGACGGCGTACGAGTGGCAGATCGCCAAGCGGACGGTCGTCTCCGCCGTGATCACCCTGGCGCTGATCAGCCTGCTCGTCCCGCTGTCGGCCGGCTCCGCCCACTTCGGCACCTTCGCCCAGTGGTACTGGAGGCTGGGCATCGCGGCCGTGGTCAACGTGATCGTGGCCGGCTGCTTCTCGCGCTGGCCCAAGGAGCCGCCGGCGGGCGTCACCGTGGTGGACGGCCGGGTGGTCGAGCAACCCGCCCCGGAGAAGGTGTCCCAGGACGCCTCGTAGGATCCGACGATGCCTCCTAGCGGTTCTCCCCCGGCACCCAGAGCACGTCGCCGCGCTCCTTGTTGGCCACCCGGGCCAGGATGAACAGCAGGTCGGACAGCCGGTTGAGGTACTTCGCGGTCAGCGGGTTGACGGAGTCCCCGTACGCGTCGATCGCCGCCCAGGTCGAGCGCTCGGCCCGCCGCACCACCGTGCAGGCCAGGTGCAGGTGGGCCGCGCCGGGCGTGCCGCCGGGGAGGATGAAGCTGCGCAGCTTCTCCACCTGCTCCAGGTAGTGGTCGCAGTCCCCCTCCAGCCGGTCCACGTAGGACTGGAGCACCCGCAGCGGCGGGTACTTCGGGTCCTCGACCACGGGCGTGGAGAGGTCGGCGCCGACGTCGAACAGGTCGTTCTGGACCCTGACGAGCACGGCCGCGACGTCCTCGGGCAGTGCGCCGACCGCGAGGGCCACCCCGATCGCCGCGTTCGCCTCGTTGGCGTCGGCGTACGCCATCAGCCGCGGGTCGGTCTTGGTGGTCCGGCTCATGTCGCCGAGCGCGGTGCTGCCGTCGTCCCCGGTACGGGTGTAGATGCGCGTCAGATTGACCATGCGGCCAGCCTAGCCGGGGAGGTCAGGCGACGTTGACCCTTTGCCCGGGCGGGGCCGCCTCCAGCCAGGCCAGGAAGCCGGTGAGCGCGTCCTCGCTCATCGCCAGCTCCAGCGGCGCCCCGTTGTGCAGGCAGCGCAGCACCACCGAGCCGGAGAGCAGCGCCAGCTCCTCCTGGCCCTCCGGGTAGCGCCGGCCCAGGACCTCGATCTCCCGGCGGGGCAGGACCTTGCGCGGGCGCGGGGCGTACGAGAAGACCCGGAACCACTCGATCGAGTCGCCGCTGTACCGCCCGATACCGAAAACCCACCCCTTGCCGTCGGTCGGGGGGACCGGGGCTGAGGTGGGTTTGCCGTTCTCGTCGAGGTCGGGCTGCGTCGAGGCGTCGGCGGGCATTTTGAGCCGGTAACTGCAGTCGAACGTGCCGCCGACCCGCTGGATCAGGCGGCGGCGTACGGCGAAGGCCATCAGGCCGATCACTCCCAGCGCCACGACCGCCGCACACACCACAAGCGCGAGGACCATGCTCACCTACCTCCTCGCTACCCGCGTTCCCCGTTTGCGGCCGTCCCGGACGACCACGCTGACCTACCAACTACGACGACAGTCCCGGGGTCACGCTCAGGCGTCCCCGGGACCGTCGGTCGACCCCGCGAAGTCGGGGTCCGGCACACTCAGGCGTGGGCCTTGAGGCCGCGCGCCGCGAACAGCCGGACCTCGGCGCGACGCTCGGCGTGCGCGTCCAGGTCGGACTTGGCCGCCTCCAGCGCGCGCTCGGCACGCGCGACATCGATCTCGTCCGCCAGCTCGGCGATCTCCGCGAGCAGAGACAGCTTGTTGTCGGCGAAGGAGATGAAGCCGCCGTGCACCGCGGCGATGACGGTGCCGCCGTCCACCGTGCGGATGGTGACCGGACCGGTCTCCAGCACGCTCAGCACCGGGGTGTGGCCCGGCATGATGCCGGTGTCACCGGAGGCCGTACGGGCGACGACGATGGTGGCCGCACCGGACCACACCTTGCGGTCGGCTGCGACCAGCTCGACGTGCAGCTCAGCCAACGTGGGCTCCTAGGCTCATGCAACCCCCGATTACTCGGGAGTTTCGGTAAGAATAACGGCCCCGCGCCCCCGGCATGAAACCGGCGGCACGGATTTGACCGGAATCACAGCCGATGTGCCGCGAGGGGTGGTCCCCAGGCTCGGGGGCCACCCCTCACGGTCACTCAGCTGCTACCGGCCGCGACTACTTCTTCGCCAGCTCGGCGGCGTTCTTCTCGAGGTCCTCGATGCCACCGCACATGAAGAAGGCCTGCTCCGGGACGGAGTCGTACTTGCCGTCGGCGATCGAGTTGAAGGCCTCGATGGTCTCCGACAGCGGCACGGTCGAGCCCTCGACACCGGTGAACTGCTTCGCCACGTAGGTGTTCTGCGAGAGGAAGCGCTCGATGCGACGGGCGCGGTGCACCGTGATCTTGTCCTCTTCGGACAGCTCGTCCATACCGAGGATGGCGATGATGTCCTGGAGGTCCTTGTACTTCTGCAGGATCCCCTTGACGCGGATGGCCGTGTCGTAGTGGTTCTGCGCGATGTACCGCGGGTCGAGGATGCGGGACGTGGAGTCCAGCGGGTCGACGGCCGGGTAGATGCCCTTCTCCGAGATCGGGCGCGACAGAACGGTGGTCGCGTCCAGGTGGGCGAAGGTGGTGGCCGGGGCCGGGTCGGTCAGGTCGTCCGCGGGGACGTAGATCGCCTGCATCGAGGTGATCGAGTGACCGCGGGTCGAGGTGATGCGCTCCTGGAGGAGGCCCATCTCGTCGGCCAGGTTCGGCTGGTAGCCCACCGCGGAGGGCATGCGGCCGAGCAGGGTCGACACCTCGGAACCGGCCTGGGTGAACCGGAAGATGTTGTCGATGAAGAGGAGCACGTCCTGCTTCTCGACGTCACGGAAGTACTCCGCCATGGTCAGCGCGGAGAGCGCGACGCGCAGACGGGTGCCCGGCGGCTCGTCCATCTGGCCGAAGACCAGCGCGGTCTTGTCCAGAACGCCCGAGTCGACCATCTCGTCGATGAGGTCGTTGCCCTCACGGGTGCGCTCGCCGACGCCGGCGAACACCGACACACCACCGAAGTTCTCGGCGACGCGGTAGATCATCTCCTGGATCAGAACGGTCTTGCCGACACCGGCACCACCGAACAGACCGATCTTGCCACCCGTGACGTACGGGGTGAGCAGGTCGATGACCTTGATGCCGGTCTCGAACATCTCGGTCTTGGACTCGAGGTCCTTGAAGTCCGGCGCCTTGCGGTGGATCGGCCAGCGGACCTCGACCTGCTTGTCGAACTCCGCCTTGTCGACGTTCAGCACGTCACCGAGGGCGTTGAACACCTTGCCCTTGGTGATCTGGCCGACCGGCACGGAGATCGCGGCACCGGTGTCGGTGACCTGCGAACCGCGGACCAGGCCGTCGGTCGGCTGCATCGAGATGCCGCGGACCAGGCCGTCGCCGAGGTGCTGGGCGACCTCGAGGGTGAGGGTCTTCTTGCCCGTGCCGTCGGGGTTGTCCACCTCGACGTGCAGGGCGTTGTACATCTCCGGAATCGCGTCGACGGGGAACTCCACGTCGACGACCGGGCCGATGACCCGCGCGACGCGGCCCGTCGCCGTGGTCGGCTCAACAGTGGTGGTCATTCTCATTCGCTCCCGCGGCTAGCGTCGGCGAGGGCGTTGGCGCCGCCGACGATCTCGCTGATTTCCTGGGTGATCTCGGCCTGACGGGCCGAGTTGGCAAGCCGCGTGAGCGACTTGATGAGCTCGCCGGCATTGTCCGTCGCGCTCTTCATCGCGCGGCGGCGGGCGGCGTGCTCGGAAGCGGCCGACTGCAGCAGCGCGTTGTAGATCCGGCTCTCGACGTACCGCGGCAGCAGCGCGTCGAGCACGCCCTCCGCCGACGGTTCGAAGTCGTACAGCGGGAAGATCTCCGACTTGGCCGGCGACTGGTCGCTGAGCTGGACCTCGTCCAGCTTCAGCGGCAGCAGCCGCGCCGCGACCGCGTCCTGCGTCAGCATGGACACGAACTCGGTCGAGACCACGTGGAGTTCGTCCACGCCGCCGGTCTCGGCCGTGAAGGCCTCGATCAGCTCGGCCGCCACCATCTTCGCGTCGCCGTAGGTCGGCTTGTCCGAGAAGCCCGTCCACGAGTTCCCCACCGCCAGGTTGCGGAAGGTGTAGTACGACAGACCCTTCCGACCGACGACGTAGGTCACGACGTCCTTGCCCTCGCCGCGCAGGCGCTCGGAGAGCGTCAGCGAGGCCTTGATGGCGTTGGACGAGTAACCGCCGGCCAGGCCGCGGTCCGCCGTGATCAGCAGGACCGCCGCGCGGGTGGCGTTCGGGTTCTCGGTGGTGAGCGGGTGCTTGGCGTTGGACCGGGTGGCCACCGCCGTCACCGCCCGGGTGAGCTCATCGGCGTACGGAGCGGAGGCCGCCACCGCGCGCTGCGCCTTGCCGATGCGCGCCGCGGAGATCATCTCCATCGCCTTGGTGATCTTCTTCGTCGCGGTGACAGAGCGGATCCGGCGCTTGTAGACCCGAAGCTGTGCTCCCATGGGTCGTTACGTCCTTTCCCTCGCTACCGGACTCAGGCCTGCTCGGAGAGCAGCTTGCCGTCGGCGGTCTGGTAACCCTGCTTGAAGGCCTCGATCGCGCCGGTCAGGGCGTCGACGGTGCCGTCGGCCAGCAGACCGGTCTCGACGATGCCGGCGAGCAGGTCCTTGTGCTGCAGGCGGACGTGGTCCAGGAACTCGCGCTCGAAGCGGCGGATCTCGGCGACCGGGACGTCGTCCAGCTTGCCGGTGGTACCGGCCCAGATGGAGACGACCTGCTCCTCGACCGGGAACGGCTGGTACTGGCCCTGCTTGAGCAGCTCGACCATGCGCGCACCGCGCTCCAGCTGGGCCTTGGAGGCCGCGTCCAGGTCGGAGCCGAAGCCGGCGAAGGCCTCCAGCTCACGGTACTGGGCGAGGTCCAGGCGCAGACGGCCGGCGACCGAGCGCATGGCCTTGATCTGGGCGGAGCCACCGACGCGGGAGACCGAGATACCGACGTTCACGGCCGGGCGGATGCCGGCGTTGAACAGGTCGGACTCCAGGAAGCACTGGCCGTCGGTGATGGAGATGACGTTGGTCGGGATGTACGCCGAGACGTCGTTGGCCTTGGTCTCGATGATCGGCAGACCGGTCATCGAGCCGCCGCCCAGGGCGTCGTTCAGCTTCGCGCAGCGCTCCAGCAGGCGGGAGTGCAGGTAGAAGACGTCACCCGGGTAGGCCTCGCGGCCCGGCGGGCGGCGCAGCAGCAGGGAGACGGAACGGTAGGCCTCGGCCTGCTTCGACAGGTCGTCGAAGATGATCAGGACGTGCTTGCCGTCGTACATCCACTCCTGGCCGATGGCCGAACCGGTGTACGGGGCCAGGTACTTGAAACCGGCCGGGTCGGACGCGGGAGCGGCCACGATGGTGGTGTACTCCAGCGCGCCGGCCTCCTCCAGGGCGCCGCGGACGGACGCGATGGTGGAGCCCTTCTGGCCCACGGCGACGTAGATGCAGCGGACCTGCTTCTCCGGGTCGCCCGAGCGCCAGTTGTCGCGCTGGTTGATGATCGTGTCGACGGCCACCGCGGTCTTGCCGGTCTGGCGGTCACCGATGATCAGCTGACGCTGGCCACGGCCGATCGGGGTCATCGCGTCGATGGCCTTGATACCGGTCTGCAGCGGCTGCTTGACCGACTTGCGGGCCATGACGCCGGGGGCCTGCAGCTCAAGGGCGCGACGGCCGGTGGCGGCGATCTCGCCGAGGCCGTCGATCGGGTTGCCCAGCGGGTCCACGACGCGGCCGAGGTAGCCGTCGCCGACCGGAACCGAGAGGACCTCGCCGGTGCGGCGCACGGTCTGGCCCTCTTCGATACCGCCGAACTCACCGAGGACGACGACACCGATCTCGCGGGTGTCGAGGTTCAGCGCGAGGCCGAGCGTGCCGTCCTCGAACTTCAGCAGCTCGTTCGCCATGACCGAGGGCAGGCCCTCGACATGCGCGATGCCGTCCGCCGCGTCAGTGACCGTGCCGACCTCTTCCACAGAAGCGGCGTCCGGCTGGTACGACTGGACAAAGTCGGCCAGCGCGTCCCGGATCTCCTCCGGACGGATCGTAAGCTCCGCCATCAGGCTTCCCTGCTCTCCTAGTTTGCGATCCTCGGCCCGCCGTTGAGGGCCGGCCGCAAGTACTCGACTCTCGGCCGGGTCGTATGAACCGGCCGTACGTTTTGCCGACTCCATGGGGAGCCGGTTTCCCGACCGAGGGTCGGATGGGCTGCTCGGTGCTGCTCGGTGCTGCTCAGCCTTCGAGCGACTGACGAGCGCCTTCGAGGCGGCTCGACACGGTGCCGTCGATGATCTCGTCGCCGATCTGCACCCGCACACCGCCGACGACCTCGGGGTCGACGTCGATGTTCAGGTGGACCTGGCGGCCGTACATCCGGCCCAGAGCACCGGTGAGGCGCTCCTTCTGGGTGTCCGACAGCGGCACCGCGCTGGTGACCAGGGCCACCATGCGGCCGCGGCGCGCGGCGGCGAGCTTCGAGTAGGACTCGAGGCCCTGCTCCAGGCTACGGCCGCGCGGCGCGTTGACGAGGGCGGTGACCAGCCGGACGGTGCCGGCGTTGGCGCGGCCGCCGAGCAGCTTGTTGATCAGCCCGGCCTTCGCGCCGGTGCCGGCCTTCGGCTCGGTGAGCGCGGCGCGCAGCTCGTGCGAGCCGCTGACCACCCGGCCGAAGCGGAACAGCTCGTCCTCGACGTCGTCCAGGGCGCCGGCCTTGTCCGCGGCGATGACCTCGGCGTAGGCGGCGAGCTCCTCGGTCGCGTCCACCAGGTCACGCGCACCCGACCAGCGGGACCGGACCAGGCCGGAGACCAGGTCGACGGTCTCGCCGGAGACCTGACCGGTCAGCAGCGAGGTGACCAGCTGGGCCTTGTCCTGCCCCGACCGGGACGGGTCGGTCAGCACGCGGCGCAGCGACACCTCGCGGTCCAGCACGGCCGTGACGGCGGTGAGTTCCTCGGCGAGCTTGGCCGCGTCCACCGAGGTGGAGTCGGTCAGGCTGTCCAGGTTCTGCCGGCCGGCGGCAAGCGCCTCGCGGCTGGCGCCGATCACTTGGCCGCACCCTGAGCCACGGCGGCCTTGGCCTCGAGCTCGTTCAGGAAGCGGTCGATCACGCCGCTCTGCCGGGCGTTGTCCTCGAGGGACTCGCCGACGATGCGGGAAGCCAGCTGGGTGGCCAGCGAACCCACGTCCTGACGCAGGGCGGCAGTCGCCTGCTTCTTGTCGGCCTCGATCTGGGCGTGGCCGGCGGCGACGATGGCCTCGCGCTGACGCTGGCCCTCCTCGCGCATCTCGGCGAGCTGGGCGGCGCCCTGCTCGCGAGCCTGCTCGACGATGCGGGCAGCCTCGTGGCGCGCCTCGGCGAGCTCGGCGCGGTACTGCTCAAGCAGGGCCTGGGCCTCCGCCTGGGCGGCCTCGGCGCGCTCCATGCCGCCTTCGATGGCGTCCCGGCGCTCCGACAGCACCTTCTCGATGCTGGGGAGGAGCTTCTTGCCGAGCAGACCGAAGACGATGAAGAAGCAGAGCAGGCCGATGATGATCTCGGGCCACGCGGGAAGCAGGGGGTTCATCTTCTCCCCCTCCTCCGCGAGCTGTGCCGCGAAACTCATATCTGGACCTTCCTCGAAAGGGTCTACGGCGTGGGAATTACTTGCCGGCGCCGAAGACGAACGGCATGACGATGCCGATGAGGGCGAGCGCCTCGGTCAGCGCGAAGCCGATGAACATGTTGGTGCGGATCAGACCGACAGCCTCGGGCTGACGGGCCATGGCCTGGACACCGTTACCGAAGATGAGACCAACACCGATGCCGGGGCCGATCGCGGCGAGGCCGTAACCGAGGGAGGCGACGGAACCGTAGACCTCAGCGAGGTTCTGCATTTCAGCTTGTCCTTTGCGGGGTGGTGGACCGGTGGTGGTTGGCCACCGGGCGTTCGGGAGGGGTGGCAGCCGGAGCTGCGTGGCTCAGTGCGCCTCTTCCAGGGCACCGGCGATGTAGCTGCTGGCCAGCATCACGAAGATGTAGGCCTGCAGGAACTGGACCAGCAGCTCGAAGGCGGTGAGGCCGACGGCGACCACGAAGGAGGCCGAGCCGTACAGCGCGCCCAGGGTCGGGCTGAGCAGGTACCAGGAGGCGACGGAGAACATCACGACCAGCAGGTGGCCGGCGAACATGTTCGCGAAGGCTCGGACCGCCAGGGTGAAGGGGCGCACGAAGATGTTCGAGAAGAACTCGATCGGGACCAGGATGAACATGACCCAGCCCGGGATGCCCGACGGCCAGCAGAGGTTCTTCATGCCGCCGACGAACCCGTGGGTCTTGAAGGTCAGCGTCATGTAGGTGATCCACACGACCGCGGCCAGACCGGCCGGGAACGCGATCGCCGCCGTCACCGGGAACTGGGCGAACGGGATGATCGACATGATGTTCATCAACCAGATGAAGAAGAACATCGAGACCAGCATCGGGACGTACTTCTCGCCCCGCTTGCCGATCGTCTCCAGCGCGATCGAGCGCTTGACGAAGTCGTAACCGATCTCGGCGACCAGCTGCAGCTTGCCGGGGACCAGGCGCGGCTTGGCGAAGGCGGCCCAGAAGAACACGACGATCAGGAGCGCGACGATGATCGACAGCAGCATCGGCTTGTTGAAGTCGACGCCGCCGACCGAGAAGATCGGCTTGAACTGGAACTCGTTCAGGCCCGGGGCCGGGAAGCCGCAGCCAGCGTCCCCGAAGTGGCAACTGCCTGAGGCGAGCGAGGACGTGAGTTCAGCACTCACCACGGACTCCTTCGTCGTGACGCATGGTTACGGCAACCTCGGTGTGTCGGCGTGGCCTGCGACCACGGAGCGGCACTGGAACTTGATGGGTTTCTCGCCGACCCCGCGCGACGGCGCGCTGCGCGACCACGGGATCATCGAAGACTGCGCGGGTCCGGGGGGCGATCCGTCCAATGTCCGGACAGACCTGGCCTCTTCCCGTACTCCGTTGTTGCGACGGACGATAGCAGCCCGTCAGTGCGGCATAAACACCGCCCCCCTCGTTGGGGGGACAGCTGGGCCTCGTCACTGTTGACGACCCTTGTCGGAGGGCTTGTCACCCTTGCTTTCCGAGGCGTGGGGGTCGACGTAGAACATCTTGGCCTTGAGTGCGCCGCGCACCTGGAAGCCGGTGAAGACCAGCACGCAGCCGATCAACGTGAAGGCGAAGGTCTGCCGGTTGAAGAGCTCGGTGTCCTTGAACACCGCGAGCACGATGCCGACCAGCAGGATCTGGGTGGTGTACACCATCAGCGCCGCGGCCATCATGATCTGCGGGTTCGACCTGGTCAGCCGCTCGAGCGCGAACTGGCCGGAGCTGAAGAAGGCCAGCACCAGGATGGCGCCGAAGAAAGCGCCGAGCAGGCCCTTCCCACCGGCGACGGCGAAGGAGATCGCCATGGCGATGATCCCGGCGACCGCAGTGGGAATCGCGGCGCCCCGGAGGATCTGGGCGTCGGTGGACGGCATGTCGGCAGCTCCGGCGGCATGTCGATGTGGCGGGGGACGGGCACAGATGGTGGCGGGGTGACACCGGACCGAGTGGCCGCCGCCGGACCGCCCGCGGTGAGCGGCGGATCCGTCGAGGGAGACCGACCAGGGACGGAAGTCCTCCACCTGTCAGGTCTTTCGGCGTGTTCTCGGTACTCGTGAACGGTATCACAAACTATTTGATGAGAGCTTTACCATGAATGTGTGGCTCCTGTCACACCGACGGCGCAACGAATCCGCCGTACGGGTGAGCCCACCTGGCGGATCGTCAACTTCGCTGTCACCGGCGGCCGGTGGCCTTGTGGTGGTCGGTGGACGCGGTGGACCCCCGGCTGGCTTCACCCAGAAGTTGCTTGTCCTTCGCCGACAGTTCGGCCATCGGGGCGGACGGCGAGCGCCGCCGGTACCGCGGCGGGACGAAGGACTGCACCGCCCGGGGCGCCCGCGGCCGGAACCGCGGCGTCAGCAGGACCACCAGGCCGACCAGGCAGAGCCCGGCGAGGGTCAGCACCACCGTGCGGCCGGTGTTGGTCACCGAGAAGGCGACCGTGCCGAAGGCGATCAGCGCGGCCCAGAAGTACATGATCAGCACGGCCCGGCTGTGCGAGTGCCCGACCTGGAGCAGCCGGTGGTGCAGGTGGCGCTTGTCGGCGGCGAACGGGGACTGGCCGGCCCAGGTGCGGCGCACCACGGCGAGCAGCAGGTCGGCCAGCGGCAGCGCGATGACCGTCAGCGGCAGCAGCAGCGGGATGTAGATCGGCACCAGGGTGTGCACGGTGGCGGTCTGCGAACCGGTCTCGCTGTTGATCAGGTCCGGGTCGACCCGGCCGGTGATCGAGATCGCCGCGACGGCCAGCATCAGGCCGAGCATCATCGAGCCGGAGTCGCCCATGAAGATCCGCGCGGGGTGCATGTTGTGCGCCAGGAAGCCCAGGCACATGCCGATCAGCAGCACGCTGAACAGCACGGCGGGGGCCGCGTCGGAGATCGTGTAGCCGTACCAGAGCCGGTAGCTGTACAGGAAGAAGGCCATCGCGGCGATGCAGACCATGCCGCCCGCCAGGCCGTCCAGTCCGTCGATGAAGTTCACCGCGTTGACCATGACGACGACCAGGGTGACCGAGATGACCATGCCCTGGGTCGGGCTCACCGCGACCGAACCGACGCCGGGCACCGGGAGGCTGATCACCGTGACGCCCTGCCAGACCATCACGCCGGCGGCGATCATCTGGCCGCCCAGCTTGACCAGGGCGTCCACGCCCCACTTGTCGTCCAGCACCCCGAGCAGGAACATGATCCCGGCGCCGGACAGCAGCGCGCGGATGTCGCTGCCCCCGTTGAACACCTTGCTCAGGTTGTCCAGCTGGGAGGCGACCAGGATGCCCGCGCACAGTCCGCCGAACATCGCGATGCCGCCGAGCCGAGGAGTGGGCTCGCGGTGCACGTCGCGGGCGCGGACCGGGGGCATCGCGCCCGCCGCGATGGCGAACTTCCGGACCGGGCCGGTCAGCAGGTAGGTGACGGCGGCGGTGCAGAACAGCACCAGCAGATACTCACGCACCACTGGCCTCCTGCATCACTGTCGAACGGGGAGGTACCGAAGGTACTCCCCTGCCTTCCCGGGGTTCGAGGTGCGTCGCCACGGCACACACCTTATTGAGTCGGACGCCCGGGACGTGCATCGCGGTTCGCTCTCCCGGGTAGGAGATCCGAATCCCCGCGGCCGCCCGGGCCTCAGGCCCGCCCCGCGAAGGCCGCCGCCAGCTCCCGGACCTGCGCCGCGACCGGCCCGGGGGCCTCCCCGGCGAGCAGCCGGCCGATCAAACCGGCGATCCCGGCCAGCTCCGCCTCCCCCATCCCCTGGCTGGTCACGGTGCCCGTGCCCAGCCTGATCCCGGAGGCGTCGGCGGGCGGCGCCGGGTCGTACGGCAGCGCGCACTTGCCGAGCAGCAACCCGGCCGCCGCGCAGCGCCGTTCGGCCTCCGCACCGGTCACGCCGAGCGGGCTGACGTCGGCGGTCACCAGGTGGGTGTCGGTACCGCCCGTCAGAGGGCGCATTCCGGCCTCTGCGAGCCCCCTGGCGAGCGCCTGCGCCCCGGACACCGTCCGCTGCGCGTACGCCCGGTAGGCGGGCGTCCCGGCCTCCGCGAGGGCCACCGCCTTGCCGGCCACCTCGTTCATCGCCGCGCCGCCCTGGCTGAACGGGAACACCGCCCGGTCGATCCGCTCGGCCAGCTCCGCGGTGGACAGCAGCAGACCGCCGCGCGGGCCGCGCAGCAGCTTGTGGGTGGCGGCCACCGTGACGTCCGCGTACGGCACCGGGGAGGGCGCCACACCGGCCGCGATCAGGCCGGTGGTCTGCGCGACGGAGGCGATCAGATAGGCGTCCACCTCGTCGGCGATCTCCCGGAAGGCCGCCCAGTCCGGGTGCCGGGGGTAGGAGATCGAACCCGCCACCACGGCCTTCGGGCGGTGCCGCCGGGCCAGCTCGCGCACCTGGTCCAGGTCGATCAGGCCGTCGTCCTCGCGCACGCCGTAGCCGGTGAACTCGAACCAGCGGCCGGAGAAGTTGGCCCGCGAGCCGCAGCTGAGGTGGCCACCGTGCTCCAGCGACATCGCCAGCACCCCGTCACCGGGCCGCAGCAGCGCCGCGTAGGCCGCGAGCATCGCCGAAGTCGCCGACCGGGGCTGAACGTTGGCGTGCGGCGCGGCGAACAGCTCGCGCGCCCGGTCGATCGCCAGCAGCTCCGCGGCGTCCGCCAGCGCGCAGCCGGTGTGGTGCCGGCGGCCGGGGTAGCCCTCGGCGTACTTGTCGATCAGCGGCCCGGTCAGCGCCGCCAGCACGGCGGGCGTGGTCAGGTTCTCCCCCGCCAGCAGCTGGATCGTTTCGGCGCGCCGCTCGGACTCGGCGGCCAGCAGGTCGGCGATCTGCGGATCCGCCCGGTGCAGCGCCTCGGACGCCCACGGGCGCCCCGTCGTCGCGGTCGGGCCGGTCGCGGCATCGGTGACGGTCATGGCAGGGCTCCCGGGCGCGGCAGGGACGGTGCCCCCAGCGTAGGACGGTCGCCCCCGTCCGGCCCGCCGAGAAGGGGCCGTTCGGCCGTCAGCGCGGCGCGGGCAGGCGTCAGCGCGGCGCGGGCACGCCCGTCAGCGCGGTGACCACCGGGTCGACCGCGTGGAATATCTCCTCGCCGCAGTTGCGGAACATGCCGATCGGAGCGCCGTACGGGTCGTCCACCTCGTCGGACTCCGGGGTCGCGGCCAGCAGCCAGCCGCGCAGCGCGGCGGCGGCCCGCACCAGGGCGCGGGCCCGCTCGGTGACGTCGGCGCCGCGGCGCGGGTCGGGCAGGGTGCCCGGGTCGATCGTCCGGACCAGCCGGGTGAACTCCTTCATCGTGAAGGTGCGCAGGCCCGCCTCGTGGCCCATCGAGATCACCTGGGCGCGGTGGTCCAGGGTCGCGGTCAGCACCAGGTCGGCCTCGACCACGTGCTCGTCCAGCAGTTCCCGGCCGGTGAAGCCACCGCTGTCGGCGCCGTACTCGTCGAGCACGGTCGCCGCGTGGTCCTCCATCGGCGCGCCCACGTGGCCCCAGGTGCCGGCGCTCTCCACCAGGATCCGCCCGGCCACCCGGGGGCTGAGCCGGGTGTCCAGCTCACGCCGGGTGAGCCGCTCGGCGATCGGCGAGCGGCAGATGTTCCCCGTACAGACGAACAGGATCCGGAAGTGGTCCAGCGGCCTGGGACCCACGCTCAGGTACGGCGCTATGCCGGGCCCGTCATGGAGCGAGGCGGTGGGTGTCAACTTCCGGCCTCCAGGTCGGGGACGACCTCCCTCAGCTGCTCGATGCTGATCGCCCCGGCCCGCAGGAGCACGGGCACCTTGCCGGTGACGTCGACGATGGACGAGGCGGTGGCGTGGTCGGCGGTGCCGCCGTCCAGGTAGACCGAGATCGCGTCGCCCAGCTGGGCCTGCGCCTCGTCACAGGTCGCCGGGGACGGGCCGCCGGTCTTGTTGGCGCTGGAGACGGCGAGCGGGCCGGTGCTGTTCAGCAGCTCGATGGCGACCGGGTGCAGCGGCATCCGGACCGCGACGGTGCCGCGGGTCTCGCCGAGGTCCCAGCGCAGCGAGGGCTGGTGCTTGGCGACCAGGGTGAGCCCGCCGGGCCAGAACGCGTCGACCAGCTCCCAGGCCTGCTCGGAGAAGTCGGTGACCAGGCCGTGCAGGGTGGTCGGCGAGCCGACCAGGACGGGCGAGGGCATGTTGCGGCCGCGGCCCTTGGCGGCCAGCAGCTCGCCGACGGCCTCCGGGGAGAAGGCGTCCGCACCGACCCCGTACAGGGTGTCGGTGGGCAGCACGACGAGTTCGCCGCGGCGGATGGCCGATGCGGCCTCGCGCAGGCCGGTGGCGCGGTCCCCGGCGTCGGCACAGTCGTAGCGGCGGCTCATCGGTGCGGTCCCCTTCCGGAAAGGCTCATGACGTTCACGGCGGTGTTCACGACCCGGCCCCGCGGCCGGTCGTGCGGTGCTCGACGTTCACGACCCGACCCTGCGGGCCGTCGTGCGGTGCTCGATGTTCACGACCCGACCCTCCGGGCGGTCGTGAAACGGGGCCGGTTGTTCAGGTCGCGGTGGTCGGCCGTGTCCGTCCAACCGCGTTCCTCGTTGAAGATCCACGGCACCTGGCCGCCCTGCTGGTCGGCGTGCTCGATCACCACCGCGCCGCCCGGGCGGAGCAGCCGGGCGGCCACCCGCTCGATGCCGCGGATGGTGTCCAGGCCGTCCTCGCCGGAGAACAGGGACATCTGCGGGTCGTGGTCGCGGGCCTCCGGCGCGACGTACTCCCACTCGGTGAGCGGGATGTACGGCGGGTTGGAGATCACCAGGTCGAAGCGGCCGTCCCAGGAGCGGTCGTCCTCGAAGGCCTTGGTGGCGTCACCGGCGTGCAGGGTGACCCTGGCCCGGTCCGGGCTGGCCTCGATGTTGCGCCGGGTGTACTCCAGCGCCCCCGCGTCCAGCTCGAAGGCGTGCACGGTGGAGCGCGGCAGCTCCTGGGCCAGGGCGAGCGCGATGGCGCCCGAGCCGGAGCACAGGTCGACCACCAGCGGCTCGGCGACGTCCATGTCGCGCACCGCGTCTATCGCCCACTCGACGACCGTCTCGGTCTCCGGCCGGGGCACGAACACCCCGGGGCCGACCGCCAGTTCGAGGTAGCGGAAGAACGCCCGCCCGGTGATGTGCTGCAGCGGCTCGCGGGCCTCGCGGCGCGAGACCGCCTCCCAGTAGCGGGCGTCGAAGTCGGCGTCCTGCACGGTGTGCAGCTGGCTGCGCTTGACGTTGTGGACGTAGGCGGCAAGTTCCTCCGCGTCGAAGCGCGGCGACGGCACGCCGGCCGCGGCCAACCGCTGGGTGGCCTGGGCCACCTCGGCGAGCAGCAGGTTCATCCGTACGACCTCATGTTTCTGCGCTCCGGCTTCGGTCTTGCGTCGGGCTGGGGCGCGCCGGTCTCAGTTCTCTTGGGCCGCGGCGAGCTTGGCCGCCGCGTCCTTGTCGACGCAGGACTGGATCACGGCGTTCAGGTCGCCGTCCAGGACCTGGTCCAGGTTGTACGCCTTGAAGCCCGTGCGGTGGTCCGAGATGCGGTTCTCCGGGTAGTTGTACGTCCGGATCCGCTCGGAGCGGTCCACCGTGCGGACCTGGCTGCGACGCGCGTCCGAGGCCTCCCGCTCGGCCTCCTCCTGCGCGGCGGCCAGCAGCCGCGAACGCAGGATGCGCATCGCCTGCTCCTTGTTCTGCAGCTGGCTCTTCTCGTTCTGGCAGGACGCCACGATACCGGTCGGCAGGTGGGTGATCCGGACCGCCGAGTCGGTGGTGTTGACCGACTGGCCGCCGGGGCCGGAGGAGCGGTAGACGTCGATCCGCAGGTCGTTGGCGACGATCTCGACCTCGACCTCCTCCGCCTCGGGGGTGACCAGCACGCCCGCCGCGGAGGTGTGGATGCGGCCCTGCGACTCGGTGGCGGGGACGCGCTGCACGCGGTGCACGCCGCCCTCGTACTTCAACCGGGCCCAGACGCCCTGGCCGGGCTCGGCGCTGCCCTTGGTCTTCACGGCCACCGAGACGTCCTTGTAGCCGCCGAGGTCGGACTCGTTGGAGTCGATGATCTCGGTCTTCCAGCCGATCCGTTCGGCGTAGCGCAGGTACATCCGGAGCAGGTCGCCGGCGAACAGCGCGGACTCCTCGCCGCCCTCGCCCGCCTTGATCTCAAGGATGACGTCCTTGTCGTCGCTCGGGTCGCGCGGGACGAGCAGCAGCCGCAGTTCCTCGGTCAGCTCGTCGCGGCGCGCCTCGGAGTCCTTCACCTCGGAGATGAAATCCGGGTCCTCGGCGGCGAGTTCGCGCGCGGCCTCGATGTCCTCGCCGGCCTGCCGCCACTGCCGGTAGACCCGGGTGATCGGGGTCAGCTCGGCGTACCGCTTGGCCAGCTTGCGGGCGTTGTTCTGGTCCGCGTGGACCGACGGGTCGGCCAGCCTCGTCTCGAGGTCGGCGTGCTCGACGAGGAGCTCTTCGACTGCCTCGAACATGGGGTGGCCTTCTTCCCGGGGACTCGGAACGTGCGGGGGGTGCGGAACGGGGCGGAGCTGCGCGGTTCGCGCTGGGACGCGAACGGCGCCGGTCCCCTGCGCCCCCGACAACGAGTAGGGGGCACCGGGAACCGGCGCCGAGGGAGCGCTAGGCCTTCGCGCTGTGCTGCTTGCCGAAGCGGGCCTCGAAGCGGGCCACGCGGCCACCGGTGTCGAGGATCTTCTGCTTGCCGGTGTAGAACGGGTGGCACTGCGAGCAGACCTCGGCGCGGATCTCGCCACTGGTCTCGGTCGAGCGGGTGGTGAACTCGGCGCCGCAGGTGCAGGTCACGCGGGTGACCACGTACTCCGGGTGAACGTTGGACTTCAAGGGGTTCTCCTAGTTTTCGGGAGGGCACCGGGTCGGCGGCTGGGAATGCCGCACGTGAACCGGGACCGACGGACCAGTCTGCCAGGACCGGCCGCATCTTCCCAAACCGGGTCCCGCCGCGGCTTATTCCGGGGGACGTCGGGCCGACGGCTCAGCGGGCCGCGGAGGCCTTCGCGGTGGGCTTCACGGACGGCTTCGCGGTGGGCTTCACGGACTGCCCGGCGGCGCCCGTCGCCGGGGCCGTGGGGGCCGCCTGGGCGGGGTTCTCCGGCTGGGCCGAGACCACCGCCTGCGGGAGGGGCTGGTCGGCCCTGAGCGCCGCCCAGAGGCTCCCGGCCTGCGGCTGCTGCTCGACCACCCGGTTGGGGTCGCTGGGCGCGGTCACCACCGGCAGGGTGACCATGCTCAGCTGGTCCGGCCCGATCCCCTTGAGCTCCTGCACCAGCCCGACCAGGGAGTTCACCGAGCCGAGCGCGGAGTCGGTGGTGACGCTCTTGGTCATGGTGTCGCCGATCGACCACAGCTTGACCGGGTTGGAGAACAGCCCGAGCCCGCCGGCCTGCTGGAGCAGCGACTTGACCATCTGCTTCTGCAGCTCGATCCGGCCGAGGTCGCTGCCGTCGCCGACGCCGTGCCGGGTGCGCACGAAGGCCAGCGCCTGCTGCCCGTCCAGGTGGTGCTGGCCCGCGGGCAGGTCGAGCCCGCTGTCCTTGTCGTGGATGGCCACCGTGGTGGTCACGGTGGCCCCGCCTATCGCGTCCACGACCCGGGCGAAGCCGGCGAAGTCCACCTGGAGGTAGTGGTCCATCCGCAGCCCGGTGAGCTGCTCGGTGGTCTTGACGGCGCAGGCCGCGCCGCCCGCCTCGAAGGCGCTGTTGTACATCGCGCGCTTGGCCGCCGGGACGGCCTTGCCGGCGCCGTCGGTGCACTGCGGGCGGTCGACCAGGGTGTCGCGCGGGATCGAGACGACCGAGGCCCTGGAGTGGTCCTGGTAGACGTGGACCACCATCGCGGTGTCGGAGCGGGCGGAGTCGCCGGTGTCCCCGCCGGCCAGGTCGCCGTTCTCGCCGACCCGCGAGTCGGAGCCCAGCACCAGGATGTTGAAGGAGCCGTCGGTGGCGGCCGGGGGCCGGGCGTCGCCGAGCCGGGAGTCGATGTCGACGCTCTTGATGTTGCCGTTGAGCTTCAGGTACGCGTACGCCCCCGCACCGCCGCCGGCGACGACGAGCGCGGCGACCGCGCAGGCGGACCACCGCAGGACCTTGCGGCGGCGACTCGGGACCCTCTTGTGCTCGGCCATACGGTCCAGAGTAAATCGGACAAGAAGATCAAATAGTCCCAAGCTGTCCCAACTCTGGAACAAAGCGGCCACGGACGCACGGAACCCCGGACCGCTCGCGCGATCCGGGGTTCCGTGCTGTGCAGCCGGTCCGACTACGGTCAGTCGCCCGAGCCGGGGGTGGTCTTGGCGATCTGCATCAGGAACTCGGCGTTGCTCTTGGTCTGCTTCATCTTGTCCAGGAGCAGCTCGATCGCCTGCTGCGAGTCGAGCGCGTGCAGCACCCGGCGCAGCTTCCAGACGATGGCCAGCTCCTCGCTGCCGAGCAGGATCTCCTCCTTGCGGGTGCTGGAGGCGTCCACGTCGACGGCCGGGAAGATGCGCTTGTCCGAGAGCTTCCGGTCGAGCTTGAGCTCCATGTTGCCGGTGCCCTTGAACTCCTCGAAGATCACCTCGTCCATCCGCGAGCCGGTCTCGACCAGCGCGGTGGCCAGGATGGTCAGCGAGCCGCCGTTCTCGATGTTGCGCGCGGCACCGAAGAACTTCTTCGGCGGGTACAGCGCGGTCGAGTCGACACCACCGGACAGGATGCGGCCGGAGGCCGGCGCCGCCAGGTTGTAGGCGCGGCCCAGGCGGGTGATCGAGTCCAGCAGGATGACCACGTCGTGGCCCAGCTCGACCAGGCGCTTGGCGCGCTCGATGGCCAGCTCGGCGACGGTGGTGTGGTCCTCGGCCGGGCGGTCGAAGGTCGAGGAGATGACCTCGCCCTTGACCGACCGCTGCATGTCGGTGACCTCTTCCGGACGCTCGTCGACCAGGACGACCATCAGGTGGCACTCGGGGTTGTTGTGGGTGATCGCGTTGGCGACCGCCTGGAGCACCATGGTCTTGCCGGTCTTCGGCGGCGCGACGATCAGACCGCGCTGGCCCTTGCCGATCGGCGACACCAGGTCGATGATCCGGGTGGTCAGCACGCCCGGGTCGGTCTCCAGGCGCAGCCGCTCCTGCGGGTACAGCGGGGTGAGCTTGTTGAACTCGGGGCGGCCGCGGCCGGTCTCCGGGTCCATGCCGTTGACGGAGTCCAGCCGCACCATGGCGTTGAACTTCTCGCGGCGCTCGCCCTCGCGCGGCTGGCGCACGGCGCCGGTGATGGCGTCACCCTTGCGCAGGCCGTTCTTGCGGACCTGGGCGAGCGAGACGTAGACGTCGTTCTGGCCCGGCAGGTAGCCGGAGGTGCGCACGAAGGCGTAGTTGTCCAGGATGTCGAGGATGCCCGCGACCGGGATCAGGACGTCGTCCTCGCCGATCTGGGTCTCGACCGGACCGGCCTCGAAGCCCTCGCGGCCACGACGGCCCCGACGGTCGCGGTAACGGCCGCGACGGCCGCGACGGCCCTCGCCGAACTCGTCGTCGTCGTAGCCGCCCTGCTGGGCCTGCGGCTGCTGGGCCTGCTGGCCCTGGCCGCCCTCGCGGCGCTGCTGGCCGTCGCCCTGGCCCTGCTGCTGGCCCTGCTGGCCCTGGCGGTCGGTGCGCTCGCGGCGGTTGCGGCGGTCGCGACGCGACTCGCGGCCGTCGGCGTCCTGCCCGGCCTGGGCCTCGCCGGCGTCCTGGCGCTCGGTGCGCTCCGTGCGCTCGCCGCCGTCCCGGCGGTCACGGCGCTCGCGGCGGTCGCGACGGGTCTCGCGACCCTCCTCGCGGCCTTCGAAGGCGCGGGTCTCGGCCGGACGGTCGGCCTGCTTGGGCTCGGCCACCGCGACGGTGGCGGCCTCGGCGACGGTCTCCGCGGCCGCGACGGGCGCGGTCGGGGCGCCGGCGGCCGAGGTGGCGCGGCGGCGGGTGCGCTCGGCACGGGCCGGCGCGGCGGTCTCGGCGGCGGCCTGGACCGGGATCTCGATCTGGGCCTGCGGCTCGGCGGCCGGGGCCGCGGCAGCGGCGGCGGCGGCCTTGGTGCGGCGGGCCGGCTTCTCGGCCGGGGCCTCGGCGTCCGCCTTGGCGGCGGTGCGCTTGGCGGCCGGGGCGCCACCGGCGGCGAGCAGCGGGTCCCCGCCGCTCTTCTCCTTGATGGTCTCGATCAGCTGGCTCTTGCGCATGCGTCCGGTACCGGTGATGCCCAGGTCCGCGGCGAGCTTCTGCAGCTCGGCGAGGACCATTCCGTCCAGGCCCGCGGCGGCACTGCGGCGGCGGCGGGCCGGGGCAGCGGGGGCGGCGGTCGCGTCCGACGCTTCGGCGTCCGGGCGCGCGCCCATCAGATCGGTGGAGTCGCTCACTAAGGGTCCTTCCCTGGAGCGGACGTCGGCCTGTCTGGCTCGGCGACCGGTTGTGCTGTCCTGACCAACGCTCGACTGCGTCGGTCCGAGGCGGTGATCCCTCGAATGGCGGGAGCCCGTCGAGGGAGAGCTGCGAGGTGCGGTGCGTGAAGCACGGTGGTGCTGAGGTGGCGCGTGGGCCGGTCGTGGGTCGACCTCCCCAGAGGGCGTTGCGCCCACGCTGCCTGCGAATCCCGGGCCCCCGTCGCGTGACGGTGGCCCGCGCTCCGCCCGTCCTGGCCTCTAGGTGGGAGACCGCGGGTGGGAGTCAGGTGCCGTCACGGCTTCGGGATGCGACCGCTTGTCGCGCAGGCAGGCTGCGTACGCGCTGCGGTGGGCTCCCGGAGAATCGTCGCCCCGGACATCGCGGCGGTTCCACGGCAGTGGAACGCTGGGATCGGGACGCGGCGCACCTAGCCCCGGAGGGCACCTGGTGCAGCAATGAGGTTAACACTACCGACCCCCTCAGACATTCCCCGACCTCGAGCTTGCCAATCGTGTCCGGACGGCCCGGCTCCACGCCGGGCCGAACCGGCAGCTCAGACGCCCAGCGGGAGCACGGTGGCCCCGGTGCGGTCGACCTCGAGCCGGTGCGCGGCGAACGCCGGATCGCCGCCGTGGCCGTGGTGCCCGGCGAAGGAGAGCACCTTGTCGACGCCCGCCTCGTCGGTGAGCGCCAGCACCGTCGGGCCGGCCCCGGAGATGACCGCGGGGACGCCCTCCGCGCGCAGCGCGCCGACCAGCGCGGCGCTGTCCGGCATGGCGGAGGCGCGGTAGTCCTGGTGCAGCCGGTCCTCGGTGGCGGCGAGGAGCAGTTCGGGGCGCCTGGTCAGGGCCTCCACCAGCAGCGCGGAGCGGCCCGCGTTGACGGCGGCGTCGGCCAGCGGGACGGTCTTCGGCAGCAGGCCGCGGGCGGTTTCGGTGAGCACCTCGCCGGCCGGCACGAACACCACCGGGACGACCTGCCCGGAGGGCTCCAGGGCGACCGCCTTGGCCGACTCCTCGTCGGTCCAGGCGATGGTGAAGTTGCCGCGCAGGCAGGCCGCGACGTTGTCCGGGTGGCCCTCCAGCTCGGAGGCGAGGGCCAGCAGCGCGTCGTCGTCCAGCGCGGACGGGCCGCCGATGGTGACGGCGCGGGCGGCCACGATGCCGGCGCAGATGGCGGCCGAGGAGGAGCCCAGGCCGCGGCCGTGCGGTATCCGGTTGGCACAGACCACTTCGAGGCCGCGCGGCTGGCCGCCGAGCCGGTCGAAGGCGGCCCGCATCGAGCGGACCAGCAGGTGGCGCTCGTCCCGCGGCAGCGTCTGCGCGCCCTCACCGGCGATGTCGACGGAGAGGCCGGAGTCGGAGACCCGGACGACGACGTCGTCGTACAGACCCAGGGCGAGCCCGAAGGCGTCGAAGCCAGGGCCGAGGTTGGCGCTGGTCGCGGGAACCCGGACCCGGACGGCGGCGGCACGGAACGCAGGACCGGCCATGCGGTGGACTCTCCTGGGGAAATCGGGCGGCGCGGAGCGCGTCGTCGGTGCGAGGTGGGGAAAGGGCCGCGGGCCCCTCGGGCCTGGCGGTCGCTGTCGTCGGCGCGGCCCGTACCAGGACGGGCCCGGGGCATGTGCCACACGGCCGGACCCAGAGTATCGAAGAGAGGTTCCCCAGTGGTACACCCCGTGGGCCTTCGATCTGGTGTGTTGCCGGTTCTGGCCGGAATGCGCACCCCCTGCGGTCAGGGAACGGGGTGGAATCGGATCGGAATGCGCCGCGGAATTGACACAAAAGTGTCACCGGAGAACTTCGACGGGCCGACCCCCGAAAGGGTCGGCCCGTCGCAGTGTCAGGCCCCGCCGTCAGTCCAGCAGTCCGAGCCGCCGGGCCGCGGCCTCCGGGTCGACCGGGACGACCTGCGGCTGCGGCGCACCGGCCACCGCCCAGTCCGGGTCCTTGAGGCCGTTGCCGGTCACCGTGCAGACGATCCGCTGGCCCGGGTCGACCAGTCCGGCCTCCGCCTTGGCCAGCAGGCCGGCCACCGAGGCGGCCGAGGCGGGCTCCACGAAGACGCCCTCCTGTGCGGCCAACAGCCGGTAGGCGGCGAGGATCTGACGGTCCGTCACCTTGTCGATGAGGCCGCCGGACTCGTCCCGCGCGGCGAGCGCGAAGTCCCAGGAGGCCGGGTTGCCGATCCGGATCGCGGTGGCGATGGTCTGCGGCTTGAGGACGGGCGCGCCGTCCACGATCGGGGCCGAGCCGGCGGCCTGGAAGCCCCACATCCGCGGGGTGCGGGCGGCCATCCCGTCGGCGGCGTACTCCCGGTAGCCCTTCCAGTAGGCCGTGATGTTGCCCGCGTTGCCGACCGGCAGGACGTGGATGTCCGGGGCGTCGCCGAGCATGTCGACGATCTCGAAGGCCGCCGTCTTCTGGCCCTCGATCCGCACCGGGTTCACCGAGTTGACCAGCGCCACCGGGTACTTCTCGGACAGTTCGCGGGCGAGCGTCAGGCAGTCGTCGAAGTTCCCGTCGACCTGGAGGATCTTCGCGCCGTGCACCAGCGCCTGGCCCATCTTGCCCAGGGCGATCTTGCCCTGGGGGACGAGCACGGCGCAGACCATCCCGGCCCGCACCGCGTAGGCGGCGGCGGAGGCCGAGGTGTTGCCGGTGGAGGCGCAGATGACGGCCTGGGCGCCCTCCTCCTTGGCCTTGGAGATGGCCATCGTCATCCCGCGGTCCTTGAAGGAACCGGTCGGGTTGGCGCCCTCGACCTTGAGGTAGACCTCGCAGCCGGTGCGCTCGGAGAGCACCTGGGCCGGTACCAGGGGCGTGCCGCCCTCCAGCAGGGTGACCACCGGGGTGGCCGCGGTGACCGGCAGGCGGTCCCGGTACTCCTCGATCAGGCCGCGCCACTGGTGGGTGTGCGCGCCTCGGACGACGTTCTCGGCAACGGCGTTCATGGCTGGTTCCTTATTCCCCTTCGACCCGCATGATGCTGGCCACGTCCCGCACGCTGTCCAGCGCGCGGAGCTTGTCGACCGTCGCCGACAGCGCGGCGTCGGTGGCACGGTGGGTGACCACGACGAGCGAGGCGTCGCCGTCGCGGCCCTGCTGGCGCACGGTGTCGATGGAGACGCCGTGCTCGGCGAAGACGGACGCGACCTGGGCGAGCACACCCGCCCGGTCGTCCACGTCCAGGCTGACGTGGTAGCGGGTGACCACCTCGTCCATCGGCTTGGCGGGCAGCTGCGTGTACACGGAGTCACCGGGACCGGTGGCCCCGGCCAGCTTGTTGCGGCAGACCGCGACCAGGTCGCCGAGCACCGCGGAGGCGGTCGGCGAGCCGCCCGCGCCCGGGCCGTAGAACATCAGCCGGCCGGCCGCCTCGGCCTCGACGAACACCGCGTTGTACGCCTCGCGGACGGACGCCAGCGGGTGCGAGAGCGGGATCATCGCGGGGTGGACCCGCGCGGTGACGGACTCGCCGTCGGCGGCCCGCTCGCAGATCGCCAGCAGCTTGACCACGCAGCCCATCGCCTTGGCGGAGGCGATGTCGGCGGCGGTGACCTCGGTGATGCCCTCGCGGTAGACGTCCGCCGCGGTGACCTCGGTGTGGAAGGCGATCCCGGCCAGGATGGCGGCCTTGGCGGCGGCGTCGAAGCCCTCGACGTCGGCCGTCGGGTCCGCCTCGGCGTAGCCGAGCGCGGTGGCCTCCTCCAGCGCCTCCGAGTAGCCGGCGCCGGTGGTGTCCATCTTGTCGAGGATGAAGTTGGTGGTGCCGTTGACGATGCCCAGCACCCGGTTGACCTTGTCCCCCGCGAGGGACTCGCGCAGCGGGCGCAGCAGCGGGATCGCGCCCGCCACCGCGGCCTCGTAGTACAGGTCCACGCCGGCCGCGGCGGCCGCCTCGTGCAGCTCGGTGCCGTCCTTGGCGAGCAGCGCCTTGTTGGCGCTGACCACCGAGGCGCCCTGCTCGAAGGCCGACAGGATCAGCGATTTGGACGGCTCGATGCCGCCCACCACCTCGACCACGACGTCGATGTCGCCCCGGGTGACCAGGGCCTCGGCGTCGGTGGTGATCAGGTGCTCGGGCACCCCGGGGCGCACCCGGCCGGCCCGGCGGACCGCGATCCCGGCGAGCTCGACCGGGGCACCGATGCGAGCGGCGAGGTCGTCGGCCGTCGTCGTCATGATGCGCGCCACCTCGGAGCCCACCACACCACAACCCAGCAACGCCACCTTCAGCGGGCGCGTACGCATCATCCGACTCCGCTCTGCATTCTTCGTGCTTCGGTATTTCCGGCGGTTTTCAGGGGCCGCCGGAGACTTCGGTCCGTACCAGTCTCGGGGACTTTCCGCACGGATCTACGGTCGTTCCATGATCTGAGACGAGAATTTCGTCATCCGATATCCAGCCGCAGGAGATCCTCCTCCGTCTCGCGCCGGACGATCACCCGGGCCGCGCCGTCCTTGACGGCGAGCACCGGCGGCCTGAGGGCGTGGTTGTAGTTGCTCGCCATCGAGCGGCAGTAGGCGCCGGTGGCGGGCACCGCGATCAGGTCGCCCGGGGCCAGGTCGGACGGCAGGAAGGCGTCCCGGACGACGATGTCGCCGGACTCGCAGTGCTTGCCGACCACCCGCACCAGCATCGGCTCGGCCTCGCTGGTGCGCGACACCAGGGCCACCGAGTACTCGGCGTCGTACAGCGCGGTGCGGATGTTGTCGGACATCCCGCCGTCCACGCTGACGTAGGTGCGCAGGCCCTCCAGCGGCTTGACGGTGCCGACCTGGTACAGCGTGAACGCGGTCGGGCCGACGATCGCCCGGCCCGGCTCCACGCTCAGCCGGGGGGCGTTCAGGTTCGCGGCGGCGCACTCGCGGCGGACGATCTCGGCCAGCGCGGCGGCGATCTCGGCCGGCTCGCGCGGGTCGTCCTCGCTGGTGTAGGCGATGCCCAGGCCGCCGCCGAGGTCGATCTCGGGCAGCTCGACGCCGTGCTCGTCGCGGATCCCGGCCAGCAGGCCGACCACCCGGCGGGCGGCGACCTCGAAGCCCGCCATGTCGAAGATCTGCGAGCCGATGTGCGAGTGGATGCCGCGCAGCTCCAGGCTGTCGTGGCCGAGCACCCGGCGCACCGCCTCGGCGGCCGCTCCCCCGTTGAGGGACAGGCCGAACTTCTGGTCCTCGTGCGCGGTGGCGATGAACTCGTGGGTGTGCGCCTCGACGCCGACGGTGATCCGGATCAGCACCTGCTGGCGCACGCCCTGGCGGGCGGCGATCGCGGCCAGCCGCTCGATCTCCTCGTAGGAGTCGACCACGATGTGCCCGACGCCGGTCTTCACGGCGTGTTCCAGCTCGTCCACCGACTTGTTGTTGCCGTGCAGCGCGATCCGCTCCGGCGGCATCCCGGCGGCCAGCGCCACCGCCAACTCGCCGACGCTGCACACGTCGAGGTTGAGGCCCTCCTCGTGCAGCCAGCGCACGACCGCCTTGGAGAGGAAGGCCTTGCCGGCGTAGTAGACGTCCGCGTCGGTGCCGAAGGCGTCCCGCCAGGCGCGGGCCCGGCTGCGGAAGTCCTCCTCGTCCAGCACGTAGGCCGGGGTGCCGAACTCGGCCGCCAGCCGCTTGACGTCGATCCCGCCGACGGTGGCCACGCCCTCGGCGTCGCGGGCGACGGTGCGCGACCAGACCTTGGGGTCGAGCGCGTTGAGGTCGGCCGGCGGGGCCTGGTAGTGGCCCTCGGGCAGGACGTCACCGTGCCGGGGGCCTGCGGGGTGTGCGGAACGACTCATGTCCGGGTTCCTTCGAGACCTATGGCGAGGGGCGGCGACGGTCCCCGTTGACCGTCAGCCGCCCCCCGCTGAGCGCTTGGGGGTGGTGCCTACATCCGCTCGGGCGCCGTCACGCCCAGGAGCGTGAGGCCGTTGGCGATGACCGTGCGCGTGGCGTCGGCCAGCCAGAGGCGGGCGCGCGTGAGGTCGGTGACCTCCTCGTCGCCCCGGGGCAGGATGCGGCAGTTGTCGTAGAAGCGGTGGTACTTGGCGGCCAGGTCCTCCAGGTACACGGCGACCCGGTGCGGCTCGCGCAGCTCGCCGGCCGCGGCCAGCACGCGCGGGAACTCGCCGAGGTGGCCGAGCAGGTCGGACTCCCACTCGGTGGCCAGCAGCTCCGGTTTGAAGTCCTCGGCCGCACCGCGCGTGATGCCCTGGTCGTCGGCGTTGCGCTGGACCGCGCACATCCGCGAGTGGGCGTACTGGACGTAGTAGACCCGGTTCTCGTTGGTCTGGCTGGTCAGGATGTTGATGTCCAGCGTGATCGTCGAGTCCGTGGAGGAGCGCGCCAGGGTGTAGCGGGCGGCGTCGACGCCGATCCACTCGACCACGTCGTCGATCGTGATGATGTTGCCGGCCCGCTTGGACATGCGGACCTCTTCGCCGTCGCGAAGCATCTTCACGAACTGGCCGATCTTCACCTCGATGTTGTGGCCCATGTCGTCGCCCGCGCAGGCCGCGATGGCCTTGAGGCGGTTGACGTAGCCGTGGTGGTCGGCGCCCAGCATGTAGAGCGCGACCTCGGCGCCGCGGTCCCGCTTGGACAGGTAGTACGCGGCGTCGGCGGCGAAGTAGGTCTTGTCGCCGTCGGCCTTGATCAGGACGCGGTCCTTGTCGTCGCCGAAGTCGGTGGTGCGCAGGAAGACCGCGCCGTCCTGCTCGAAGACGTGGCCCTGCTCGCGCAGCCGCTCGATGGCCTTCTCGACGGCGCCCGAGTCGTGCAGCGTCTTCTCCGAGAACCAGACGTCGAAGTGGGTGCCGAACTCGTCCATCGAGCGCTTGATCTCGGCCACCATGAGCTTGAGGCCCTCGGTGCGGAAGACCTCCAGCTGCTCGGCCTCGGGCAGGTCGAGCACGCCCGGGATCGCGTCGGTGAGCGCCTTGGCGATGTCGACGATGTACTCGCCGACGTAGCCGCCCTCGGGGACCTCGCGGCCGTTCGCGGCGGCCTGCAGCGAGGCGGCGAACTTGCTGATCTGCACGCCGGCGTCGTTGAGGTAGTACTCGGTGGTGACGTCGGCGCCGGAGGCCCGCAGCACCCGCGCCAGCGAGTCGCCGACGGCGGCCCAGCGGACGCCGCCGATGTGGATCGGGCCGGTCGGGTTGGCGGAGACGAACTCCAGGTTGATCTTGAGGCCCTTGAGCGCCTCGCTGCGGCCGTACGCCTCGCCCGCCTCGACGATGGTGCGGGCGAGCGCACCGGCGGTGGCGGTGTCCAGGGTGATGTTCAGGAAGCCCGGACCGGCGATGTCGACCTTGGCGACGCCGGTGATCCCTCGCAGGCGCTCGGCCAGGGCCTCGGCAACGGCTCGCGGCGGCTTGCCGGCCGCCTTGGCGAGCTGGAGGGCCACGTTCGTCGCGTAGTCGCCGTGGTCCCGGTTCTTGGGCCGCTCGACCGTCACGTGCTCGGGCACGGCGACGGCCAGTTCGCCCGCCTCGACGGCGGAGCTCACTGCGGCCTGGATTGCCTGGGAAAGGTCTGCGGGGGTCACGACGCCAAGCGTAGGCGAGACGGGGTGCCCGCCCGCCACTCGGTTTGCCGGTTGAGACGGCGCGGGACGGCGCCCCCTGGGGTGTCAGCCGTGATCCGTACGCTCTGTTCGCTCAGGGCGAAACCCGCCGGACCGTTCCGCGGCCCGCATCAGCCGGCGGACCAGGGCCACCAGATCGGCGGGGTCGAAGGGCTTGCCGAGGTAGCCGTCCACCCCGACCGCCTCCCCCAGGTCGAGGTCCGCCGGGGTGCAGGCGCTCACGATCGCGATCGGCAGCCCGCTGGTGTCCGGGGTCGCGCGCAGCCGGGCCGCCGTCCGCAGGCCGTCCAGCCGCGGCATCACCACGTCCAGCGTCACCACGTCGGGCTTCACCCGGCGGATGACCTCCAGGCACTCGGCGCCGTCGGCGGCGGTCACCACCTCGAAGCCCTCGAGCTCCAGGTTGACCCTGATCAGCTGGCGGATCACCTCGCTGTCGTCCACCACGAGGACCCGCCCGGACACTCCCGACACCTCACCGAGGGTATCGGCGGCCCCGTCGCCCCGTCCGGCCTTTGGACACTTCCGCCCGTCGGGCGGCCGGCGGCACCCCGACGATCTTTCCGGAAACCCGTGCACGGACCCCGCCGGAAGCCTGGTAGTGTTCATCCCGTCGGAACGCGCGAGTGACCGACAGGCCAACCGGCCCCCGTAGCTCAGGGGATAGAGCACCGCCCTCCGGAGGCGGGTGCGTAGGTTCGAATCCTACCGGGGGCACTTCGCAGGAAGTGCAGTCGAGGCCCAGATCAGTGGAGTTGGTCCACGGATCTGGGCCTTCGTCATGTCCGGGCACGGCTGCCCCGGGAGGGGTGCCGACGGGCCCGGGCCCCGGGGGGACGGGCCCGGACCCGTCGGGTCAGGGGGCGCTGCCCTCGACCTGGGTGTACAGGGCCGCGATGGTGTGGTCGAAGTAGGCGCTGTACGAGGTGTCGTCGCTCTCGCCGCCCTGCTGGTAGCCGCCGATCGCGCCGACCACGTCCCCGGTCGCGGTGTTGATCCAGGGGCCGCCGCTGGTGCCGGCCGGGTAGGACGGGCAGTCGATCACCCGCTGGTAGGCGCTGTGCTGGGCGGTGGTGTTGGTGCAGAGGCTGGGCGTCTCGGCGTCGGCCGGGTAGCCGTAGAGGCGGACGGTGGCGCCGAAGGACTCGTCGGTGCCGAGCTTGTTGCCGCCGACCACGTCCTCGACGTTGCGGCCGTTGTTGGGGGCGGTCTCCAGGATCGCGAAGTCCTCGTCCACGTCGCCGTTCTGGGCCCAGCCGTCGGCGGTGTGGACCGCGGTCACCTGCCAGGTGCCGTACGGCGCGGAGCCGTCGCGGTAGCCGGGGGCGAAGGTCACGCCGCCGGCGCTGCTGACGCAGTGCGCGGCGGTCAGCAGCAGGTTGCCGGTGGCGCTGTGCAGCACGCTGGCGGAGCAGAAGTGGTTGCCGGGCCCGACCGGACCGCTGAACAGGGCGCCGACGGTGGAGGACTCCCGGTCGTCGGCGGGGGCGGCGGCCGTCCGCCCGAGCGCGACGCTGCGCACGTCGGGTGCGGCGGACGCGGTCGGCGACGGAGTGTCCGTGGCGGTCGGCGTCGGGGTGTCCGTCGGGGTGGGGGTGTCCGTCGGGGTCGGGGTCGCGCTCGGGGTGGTGTCAGCGGCCGGGCCCGGCGAGGCCGGCGCCGCGCTGGCGGTGGTCGGGGCGGGCACGACGGCCCGGGTGCTGCGGGCCACCTTCCCGGCGGCCGTCGCGTCCGACAGGCCGAACCCGTGCGTCCCGGCGACCACGCCGGCCACCAGGAGGGCGGACAGCGCGGTGAACAGCGAAGGGGCGAGCAGACGGTGACGGCGTGACCTCGCGCGGCTGTGCTGGCCCATTCCCTGACTCCCCTGCCCTGGTCGGTGGCGCCTCGTTCGGTCAATGACTATGGCGCCTCAGCCTGGAAGGCTCGTTACCGTCGGCTTGGAGCTCGATGAGAAAGCGCCCACCGGAGCAGGAGCGTAACCGGAACGGGCTCCGCGATGAAGGCGGTGGAGGTCGAAGCCGGTGGATGTCGCGGCACGGCGGCGCCCCCGCGCTCCCCGGGCGGGTGGCCCGGGGAGCGCGGGGGCGCCGGGGTTGCGGTGCGCCGTCGCGGGTCAGTCGGCCGGTGGCCGGTCCCGCCCCGCCTCCGCGCGGACCTCCGCGGCCGGCTTCACGTTGGCCTTCACGTCGGCCATGGCCGCGGCCCGCGGACTCGGCCGGCCGTCCACGGCCGCCTGCGCGGCGGCCGGCGCCTGCGCGCCGCCCGGGACGGCGGTCGCCTCGGCGGGCGACGGCCGGTGGTCGATCATCAGGAAGGCGACCAGTGCGGCCAGCAGCAGCACGCCCATCGCGACCCAGGTGGCGACCACGTAGCCGTGCACCGCGCCCTGGGCCCGCACCAGCGGATCGCTGGTGATCCGGGTGGCCAGGTAGGTCGCGGTGGCACTGGCGGCGATCGTGTTCAGCAGCGCCGTACCGAGCGAACCGCCCACCTGCTGCGCCGAGTTGATGGTCGCCGAGGCCGCGCCGGCCTCGTGCGGGGCGACCCCGAGGGTGGCCAGGCTCATCGCCGGCATGAACACCAGGCCCATGCCGAAGCCGATCAGCAGCACCGAGGGCAGCACCATGGCGGCCCACGGGCTGTCCACCTTCATCTGGGTCAGCCAGGCCATGCCGCCCGCGGCCAGCAGCAGCCCGGGGGTGATCAGGTTCCGGGACGGCACCCTGGTCATCAGCCGCGCCGCCACCCCGGTCGAGCTCAGAATGATGGCCGCCGTCATGGGCAGGAAGGAGACGCCCGAGACCACCGGCGAGAAGTGCTTGATCGCCTGCATGTAGTAGGTGAGGAACAGGAACAGGCCGAACATGCCGACCATGGCCAGGCCCACCGAGAGGGCACCGCCGCCGCGGTTGCGCTCGGCCACGATGTGGATCGGCAGCAGCGGGTGCGCGGAACGCCTCTCGACCAGCACGAACACGGCCAGCAGGGCCAGGCCCAGCAGCAGCGAGCCGATCACCAGTCCGTCGCTCCAGCCCCGGGTGACGGCCTCGGAGGTGCCGAACACGATGGCCAGCAGGCCGCCGCAGCCGAGCAGCGCCCCGGGCAGGTCCAGCTTGATCCGGCGCCCCTTCTCGACGTGGTCGCGGTTGAGCACCCGGAATGCCGCGAAGGCGGTCACCGCGGCGATCGGGGCGTTCACGAACAGGCACCAGCGCCAGTCCAGGTACTCGGTGAGCAGCCCGCCGGCGATGAAGCCGATCGCGGCGCCGCCACCGGCGATCGCCCCGAAGATGCCGAAGGCCGTACTGCGTTCCTTCGGATCGGAGAAGGTGGTGGAGAGCAGCCCCAGCGCGGAGGGGGCGAGCAGGGCGCCGAACGCGCCCTGGAGGGCGCGGGCGCCGAACAGCATGGCCGGGTCGACCGCCGCGCCGCCGAGGGCGGAGGCGAGGGCGAAGCCCAGCAGGCCGAGGATGAAGACGCGCTTGCGGCCGAAGAGGTCGCCCAGCCGGCCGCCGAGCAGCAGCAGGCCGCCGAAGGCGAGGGTGTAGGCGGTGATCACCCACTGCCGGTCCGCGTCGGAGATACCCAGGTCCCGTTGGGCCGACGGCAGCGCGATGTTCACGATGGTGATGTCGAGGACGATCATGAGCTGGGCGATGGCGATGACCGTCAGCGCCCACCAGCGGCGACTGTCGGCGGTCCCATGACCGATGGCGGCGGGTTGAGCAGACACTGGTCGAGCCTTCCGGAGGGGGTACGGAGAGGTCACGCAGTCGCCTTCCAGCCAAACGCCGACATCGGGGAATGGCAAGGAAAAACCTGACAAAATCGACCTTTGTCGGACAAAAGGACCAGGGTCCCGGGACTTCTGACCGAGTCCCGGGGCCCTGGTCCCCGCCGCGCGCCTCAGCGTGCCGGGAGCTCCGCCCAGCGTGGCGGGAGCCCCGCTCGGAGCCCCACTCAGAGCGCCGCTCAGAGCGCCGAGAGCTCCTCGACCAGGTCGTCCAGCCCCAGCGAGCCCTGGGAGAGCGCCGCCATGTGCCAGGCCTTGAGGTCGAACTCCTCGCCGCGCGCCTCGTGCGCCGCCCGCGCCGCCGCCCGGCCCCGCAGCCAGGCGCGCTCGCCCAGCTTGTAGCCGATCGCCTGGCCGGGCATGCCCAGGTAGCGGACCAGCTCGCTGTCCAGGAAGTCCGCGGACAGGCCGCAGTAGCGGCCGAAGAACTCCCGCCCGTGCTCCGGGCTCACCGGCTCGCCCGGCCGGTACGGGGAGTCCGCCGGGAAGTCCAGGCCGACGTGCATGCCGATGTCGACGATGACCCGCAGCGCCCGCATCATCTGGGCGTTGAGGAAGCCCAGCCGGTGGCCCGGGTCGGTGAGGTAGCCGAGCTCGTCCATCAGGCGCTCGGCGTACAGCGCCCAGCCCTCCAGGTTGGCGCTCACCCCGCCGAGGCTCACCTGGTAGCTGGAGAGCCGGTCGGCGACGTACACCCACTGCGCGAGCTGGAGGTGGTGGCCGGGGACGCCCTCGTGGTACCAGGTCGACACCAGGTCCCAGACCGGGAAGCGCTCCTCGCCGAGGACCGGCAGCCAGGTCCGGCCGGGGCGGCTGAAGTCCAGGGCGGGCTGGGTGTAGTACGGGGCGGCGGCGCTGCCGGGCGGGGCGATCCGCGACTCGACCCGGGTGACCGGCTCGGCCAGGTCGAAGTGGGTGCCCTGGAGGTCCCGGATGGCCTGGTCCATCAGGCCCTGGAGGTACTCCCGGGCCGCCTCGGCGCCCTCGATCGCCGGGCCGTCCGTCTCCAGCCACTTCATCGCCGCCATCGGGCCGACGCCCGGGCGGACCTTCTCGGCCTCGGCCTCCATCTGCGCGAGCAGGTCGTGGAACTCGCTCCAGGCCCACGCGTACGCCTCGTCCAGGTCCAGGTCCGCGCCCGTCCAGTAGCGCACCCAGCGGGCGTAGCGCTCCCGCCCGGCGGTGTCCGGGGCGTCGGCGGCGGCCGGGCCGTACACGTCGCGCAGCCAGTCGCGCAGCGCGGCCAGCGCCTCGGCGGCGGCCACCGCGTGCACGGACAGCTCGGCCCGCACGCTCTCCGGGGCGTCCTGGACGAACTCGCCGAACCAGCCGCCCGGGACGTCCCCGGCCAGCCACTCGCCGAACTGGCCGACCACCGTCTCGACCTGGCGCGGGCCGGACAGCAGACCGCGCTCGATGCCCTCGGCCAGCGTCCGCCGGTACTGCTCCAGCGCCAGCGGGACGCGGGCCAGCCGGCGGCCGATCAGCTGCCACTCGGCCTCGGTGCCGGTGGCCATCAGCGTGAAGGCCTCCCGCGTGTTGTGCACCGGGGAGCCCAGGTTGCGCACCGCGCGGTAGTCCTCCCCGGCGTCGTGCACGGCGAGTTCGGCGGTCAGCCGCTCGCGCAGCAGGCGGGCGCAGCGGCGCTCGGCCTCGTCGTCGGCGGCTCCGGCCCGCTCGGCCTCGTCCAGCCGGGCCAGGGTGCGGCGGGCGAGGTCGGCGATCCGCTCGGCGCCCTCCGGGGAGAGGTCGGGCAGCCGGTCGTCCTCGGGGTTGAGGCCGAGGTAGACGGCGGTCAGCGGGTCGAGGTCGGCCAGGGCCTGGACGTAACCGTCGGCGATGCGGCGGGGAGTGTCGCCGCCGGTGGTGATCAGTTCTTCAACCATTCGGACATCATGGCGGTGCCCGGGCCGATTGCAAGCCTCCGTCATCGACCGTTGACGGGCTGGGGTCCACGGTCTGACCCAGCGTGAGCGAGGCAAACGCCCGTTCGGAGAGATCCGGTGCGCGACAGGCCCCGATCGGTACCACGCCCATTACGCTGACGGCCATGGAAGCCCGCCCCACCTCGGCAACCGACCCGGCCGCCCCCGGACCACGCCCGCGCCGCGCCGGCTACCGGCGGCTGCCGGTCGAACAGCGGCGCGAGCAGCTGATCGCGGTCGCCCTGGAGCTGTTCGCCGCCCGGCCGCCCGAGGAGGTCAGCCTGGACGACGTCGCCGAGGCCGCCGGCGCCTCCCGGCCGCTGGTCTACCGCTACTTCGCGGGCGGCAAGCAGCAGTTGTACGAGGCCGCGCTGCGCACCGCGGCGGACGAGCTGACCGGGCGGTTCGCCGTCCCGTCGGCCGGGCGGCCCTCCGAGCAGCTGGCCGCGGCGCTGGACGGCTACTTCGCCTTCGTGGCCGAGCACGACGCGGGCTACTCGGCGCTGCTGCGCGGCGGTTCGGTGGTGGAGACGGCCCGGACCACGGCCATCGTGGACGACGTCCGGCGGGCGGCGCTCCGGCGGACCCTGCGGCACCTGGGGGTGCGGGAGGCCGGGCCGCGGCTGACCCTGCTGGTGCGCTCCTGGATCGCGGTCGTCGAGGGCGCGTCGCTGAGCTGGCTGGACGAGGGGCGCGCGCTGCCGGTGGAGGGGCTGCGGGACTGGCTGGTGGACCAGTTCACGGCGATGGCGGCGGCGACGGCGCTGCACGATCCGCAGACGGCGGAGGTGCTGGCGGGGCTGCTCGCGCTGGAGGGGCCGCGGGCGGAACGGGCCGAACGGCTGCGGGCGGTGCTGGGCGGCGCTCGCCCGGACGGGGCCTGACGGCCTCCCGACCCCCGTGCCAAGGGTCGGGCCTCAGGCCGCGGGCCTCAGGCCTTGCCGAGCACCTGGCGCTGCCGGCCGAGGCCGTCGATCTCGATCTCGACGACGTCCCCGGGGGCCAGGAACGGCTTGCCCGGGTGGCCCAGGGTGACCCCGGCCGGGGTGCCGGTGACCATCACGTCGCCGGGCTCCAGCACCATGAACTGGCTGGCGTAGCGCACGAGTTCCAGCACCGGGAAGATCATCTCCGCGGTGCTGCCGTGCTGCCGCCGCTCGCCGTTGACCCAGAGCCGCAGCGTCAGGGCCTGCGGGTCGGCCACCTCGTCCGCGGTGACCAGCCAGGGCCCGAGCGGGGTGAAGGTCTCCGCCGACTTGCCCTTGTCCCACTGGCCGCCGCGCTCGAACTGGAAGGCCCGCTCGGTGACGTCGTTGGCGATCGTGTAGCCGGCGATCACGGCGGCGGCCTCGGCGTGCGAGTCCAGGTAGCGGGCGGTGCGGCCGATCACGATCGCCAGCTCGGCCTCGTAGTCGGTCTTCTCACCGCCGCGCGGCACCAGCACCTCGTCGTAGGGGCCGACCACGGTGGAGCTCGGCTTGAGGAAGATCACCGGCTCCTCCGGGATCGCCGCCCCGGCCTCGGCCGCGTGGTCACGGTAGTTGAGCCCGATGCCGACCACCTTGCCCGGCCGGGCCACCGGCGCGCCCACCCGCTGGCCGGCCAGGTCCACCACCGGCAACGCGCCGGCGGCCACCTCCCGGGCCAGCTCGGCGGTGTCCAGCCCGGCGAGGAAGGCCCCGTCGAGGTCGCGGGCCCGTCCGGAGAGGTCGTACGCGGTGCCGTCCTGGCCCAGTACGACCGGGCGCTCGGCGCCCGGGGGTCCGACGCGGAGGAGCTTCATCGATCCGTCACCAGCCTTTCGTCGCAGCTCACCGGGGCGGCGCGGACACCGCTCCCGAGTCTGGCAACGAGGTATATCAACGGGCCGGGCCGGTGGACCAGACCGTCCCGATGGGCGGATTCCCATCAAATCGCACGAAGCCACGGGGGCCCGAATAGGTGGCCCGTACGGTTGACAGACCTCCCGGGCCGCCGGATCCACCGGACCGGGAGGTCGGATCCACCGGACGGACGTGGTGTCCAACGTCCAGGGGCAGACCCGGCCGGGGGTGTTCCACACCGACCCGGGACTGGCCCTCGCCTCCTTCCACCGGCTCGCCGCGCTACCGGTGGAGACCGCCGTCTTCGGGCACGGCGACCCGATCGCCGCCGGCGCCTCAGCCGCGCTGCGCGCCGCCGCCGAGCAGCACCCGCAGGTCTAGCGAGGGCCCCTGGCCCGGGCCGAGCCGCTCGGCCTCCCGCCGCCAGTGCGCGAGGTCGCGGCGCAGGTCGGCCCGGGCCTCCGGGGCGGTGCCGGGCTGCTCGGCCAGCGCCTCCAGCAGGGCGACGGCGGCGGCCCGGCCGCCGTCCCGGGCCAGCCAGAGGGCCAGGTCGTGGCAGGTGCGCAGAGTGCGCGGGTCGGCCGGGCCGCAGGTCCGGGCGAAGTCGGGGACGAGCTGGAGCAGCATGTCCACCGCGTCCCCGGGCCGGCCCTCGGCGCCGTGCTGCCAGGCCTGGTCGGCCCGGCGGCGCAGCTGCTCCGGGCTGGGCCCCGGCCCCTGCAGCCCGGGCCGGACCGCGCGCAGCAGCTCCAGCACCTCGGCGGCGTCGGCGGGCCGGTCCGCGGGCCGCTTGGCGAGCAGCCGGGCGACCAGCTCGGCCAGCGCCGGGTCCGTGCCGCGCAGCCGGGGCGGGGTCTCGTCCATGTGCTTGCGCATGTACTCGTACGGCGAGTCGGCGCGGAACGGCCGGCGGCCGGTGCTGACCTCGTACAGCATCACGCCGAAGGCGTAGAGGTCGGCCCGGCCGTCCACGGTGCCGCCGGACCAGCACTCGGGCGCCAGGTACGGGACGGTGCCGACCACGCTGCCGGTGGAGGTGAGCCCGACCGACTGGGTGAGCAGCCGGGCGATGCCGAAGTCCAGCACCTTGGCCCGGCCCCCGCCGTCCTGGATCATGACGTTCTCCGGCTTGATGTCCCGGTGGATCACCCCGCTGCGGTGCGCGACGTCGAGCGCCTCGCAGACCTGGGTCATCCAGGCCAGCGCGAGTCCGTGCTCCGGCAGGCCGTCCTTGAGCACCGCGGACAGTGGGCGGCCCCGGACCAGCTCCATCACCAGGTAGTGGAGCTCCCCCTCGGCACCGGTGGCCCGGCCGTAGTCGTGCACCGTGACGATGTGCGGATGGGACAGGTTCCCGGCCAGCTTGGCCTCGCGGACGAACCGGCCGACGGCCTCCCGGTCGGCCGCGTGCTCGGCCAGCAGCAGCTTGACCGCGACCGGCCGGTCCAGCACGGTGTCGGTCGCCCGCCAGACCTCGCCGAAGCCGCCCTTGCCCAGCCACTCCTCCAGCCGGAAGCGGCCGCCGAGCACCTCACCCTTGCGCATGCCCTCCCCCAACGTGCCCCCGCCCGACCGGCGTTCGCCGTCGGAGGGGTCACCATAGCGGCGGTCGGGGACGAACGGGTGAACGACGGAGGCTCATGCCTTGGGCTTCGGAAGGCCCAGCGGGTTGATCTCGGAGGTCTGGACGGCCTCGTTCTCCAGGCCCCAGCGCTTGAGCACCTGCCCGTACGTCCCGTTCCTGATCAGCTCGTTGATGGCGCCGTTGAGCGCCTTGACCAGGCCGTTGTCCTTGTGGGTGGTGGCCGCGATCTTGCCGAGGACGTCCGCGCCGCCGCCCGAGTAGGTGCCGACCACCTCGGTCTCGCCGGTCTGCACGGCGTGGAAGGCCAGGCTGGGGTTGGGGCCGGTGTAGACGTCGATCCGGCCGGAGGAGAGCGCCAGGTAGTACTCGGTGCCGGAGAAGTACTTGATGTCGATCGGCTTGAGGCCGTTGCGGACGTTCTCCTCGCTCCAGGAGAGCAGCAGCTTCTCCTGGTTGGTGCCGGTGGCGACGCCGACGGACCGGCCGGCCAGGTCCTTGGCGCCGGTGACCTTGATCCCGCTGCCCTTCTTGGTCTCGAAGCCGAGGACGTCCAGCCGGTAGGTGGCGAAGTCGTACTTCTCCTTGCGCTCCTCGGTGACGGTGATGTTGGACAGGCCGGCGTCGTACTTGCCACTGTCCAGGCCGACGAAGATGTTCTCCCAGGAGACCGGGTTGAACTCGACCTTGAGGCCGAGCACGTCGCCGATCAGCGAGGCGATGTCCGGCTCGATGCCGATGATCGTCTTGTCGTCGTTGGCGTAGAAGTCCAGCGGCGGGGTGGTGCCGATCGAGTCGACGACCTTCAAGGTGCCTCTCTTCCGGATCTCCTCCGGGACGAGTGCCGCGATCGCGTCGACCTTGGCCGTCGAGACCCGGTTCTGCTGCGGCGACAGGTTCACCACGGTGCCGTTCGGCGCCGTGCTGCCCTTGGCCGGGGCGAGTTCCGCCGAGGCGCCGTTCGCGCCGCTGCCGCAGCCGGCCAGGACGAGGGCGGCGGCGAGCGAGCCGGCGGCGGTCACGAGGGCGCGACGGGGTAGGGACATGGCGGAACTCCTGCTCAGGTGAAGGGGGTTCGGTTCGGGGAGATTCGGGCGGGGTGCTACAGCACCTTGGCCAGGAAGGCCCGGGTGCGCTCCTGCCGCGGACGGTCCAGGACCTCGGCGGGCGGGCCCTGCTCGACCACCACGCCGCCGTCCATGAAGACCACGGTGTCGGCGACCTCGCGGGCGAAGCCGATCTCGTGGGTGACCACGATCATCGTGGTGCCGCTGCGGGCGAGGTCCTTGATGACGTCCAGCACCTCGCCGACCAGTTCGGGGTCGAGCGCCGAGGTCGGCTCGTCGAACAGCAGCACCTTGGGCTCCAGGGCCAGCGCCCGGGCGATCGCCACCCGCTGCTGCTGGCCGCCGGACAGCTGCCGGGGGTAGGCGGCGGCCTTGTCGGCCAGGCCGACCCGCTCCAGCAGCGCCAGCGCCGCCGTCCTGGCCTCGGCCCGCGGGCGGCCCAGGGCGGCGATCGGCGCCTCGACCAGGTTCTCCAGCACCGTCAGGTGCGGGAACAGGTTGAAGTTCTGGAACACGAAGCCGATGCCGGTGCGCTGGCGCAGCACCTCGCGCTCCTTGAGCTCGTACAGCCGGTCGCCGGAGCGGCGGTAGCCGATCAGCTCGCCGTCGATGGCGACGTGGCCGCGGTCCAGCTTCTCCAGGTGGTTGATCGCCCGCAGCAGGGTGGACTTGCCGGAGCCGGACGGGCCGAGCACCACGGTGACCGAGCCGGCCGGGACGTCCAGGTCGACCCCGCGCAGCACCTCCAGCCGGCCGAAGCTCTTGTGCAGGCCGCGGACCTGCACCATCGGGGCGGCCCCGGCGCCGTCGGCCCGGTCGGCCGGAGGGGTCGGGTCGGCCTTGGTCAGCGTGGTCACGGGGTTCCTCCGGGGGTGCGAACGGCGGTGCGGGCGTCAGTACGGGCGGCGGTGCGCGCACCGGCGCGGACGTCGGCGCGGGCGTCGGTGCGGACGGGCAGGCTGCGCAGCAGCGTCCGCAGGCGGTGCAGCGGGCCGGGCGGCGGAGTGCGCCGGGAGCCGCGGGCGAAGTAGCGCTCGACGTAGTACTGGCCGATCGACAGCACCGTGGTCAGCACCACGTACCAGACCGTGGCCACCATCAGCAGCGGCACCACCCGGCCGGTCCGGCCGTAGATCACCTGGGCCTGGTAGAAGAGCTCGCCGATGGCCATCACATAGACCACCGAGGTGCCCTTGAGCAGCGAGATCACCTCGTTGGCGGCGGCCGGCAGGATGCCCCGCATGGCCTGCGGCAGCACGATCCGCCAGGCCTGCCGCCAGCGCGGGATGCCGAGCGCGGCGGCGGCCTCGCGCTGGCCGGCCTCCACCGCGATGATGCCGCCGCGGATGATCTCGGCGGCGAACGCGGCCTGGTGCAGCCCGAGCCCGAGCACCGCGGCGCCGAGCGCGCCCAGCACCCCGACCGTCTCGAACTCGCCGAAGGTCGGGCCGAACGGGATGCCGAAGCCGAACCGCTTGTAGAGGTAGGAGAGGTTGAACCAGAACACCAGCTGGACGATCAGCGGGATCGAGCGGAACACCCAGACGTACGCCCAGGCGATGGTCCGCAGCACCGCGCTGCGGGACAGCCGCATCCCGGCCACCACCGCGCCGAGCGCGAAGCCCAGCACCGTGCCGTAGGCGGTGAGTTCGAGGGTGCGGCCGATCGCCTGGAGGATGGTGTCGGCGGTGAAGTAGAGCCGGAAGGTGGCCCAGTCCCAGCCGGGGTTGGTGGCCAGGCCGTGCAGGAACTGGAGCAGGACGACGAGGGCGGCCGCCCCGGCCGCCCAGCGCCACGGGTGCCGGGCGGGGACGGTCCGCAGGCCGGCCAGCTCGGCGGCGTCGAGGCCGGGGGCGGGGGCGGGGGCAGGGGCGGGTCTCGGCGGGGACGGCGGTGCCGGGGTACTGGTGGTCATCGGAGGACTCCTTCGACAGGCCCTGCGGTCACGGGTGTTCGGGCGGACTGATCTGCGACTCCTTGATCGCCGAGTCGGTGAGCCCCCACTTCCGGAGGATCCGCTCGTACGTCCCGTCCTTGATCAGCTGGTTGACCGCCGCCTGGAAGGCCGGGGTGAGCGGGGAGCCCTTCTTGAAGGCGAAGCCGACGTCCAGGCGGTGGAACTCGTTGAGGAAGCGCACCCCGGCGGCCTCCTGCGCGGCCTGGTGGCGCAGTCCGTTGATGGTGGACATCTCGACGTCCACCCGGCCCTGCTGGAGGCCGGTCAGCAGGGCGCCGCCCTCGCTGAACGCCTTCACCTCGTACGGCTTCTTCCCGGCGTCGGTGCAGACGTTCTTCTTGCTGTTGAGCGTGGTCTCGAAGGTGGTGCCGGCGCCGGTGCCGATGGTCAGTCCGCAGAGCTGGGCCAGGTCGGTGACCGGCTGGACGGACGTGTTGTCCTTCTTCACCGCGAAGCCCTGGCCGTCGTCGATGTAGGTGACGAAGTCGATGGTCTTCAGGCGGGCGGTGGTGACCCCGAAGTTGCCGGTGCCGACGTCGAACTTGCCGCTGTCCAGGGCGGGCAGGATGGTCTCGAAGGCGGCGTCCTGGCGCTGGACGGTCAGGCCGAGGACCTTGGCGACGGCGTCGGTGAAGTCCACGTCGACCCCGACCGGCTTCTTGGTGGTCTGGTCGGCGTAGTAGGCGCTGGGCGGGGCGCCGAAGGACGAACCGAACTTCACCACACCGGACTTGCGCACCTCCTCGGGCAGCAGCGCGGCGGCGGCCTCCGACTTGCCGAGGCCGGAGACGACGTCCTCGGTGGCGGTGGCGGCCGGTCCGCCCGCCCCGGCCGCGCCCGCGATCTTCGGGTCCGAGCCGCAGGCGGCCAGTGCCAGGACCGGCAGCAGCGCGGTGGTCGCGAGGAGGAGGCGGCGGACGGTGGTGGTTCTCACGGGGGGCCTTTCAGTGGGTCGGGACCAGCGTCGACAGGGCAGGGGCCGAGGGGGCAGGGATCGGCAGGGGCTTCTCGAACGGGAGCGGGCCGATGGTCAGGGGGTCGGCGCCGACGTCGAACAGCGGGGTGTAGCCGGCGGCCAGGTAGAGGCCCTTGGCCTCGGGCTGGCGCGGGCCGGTGGTGAGGTAGATCCGCCGGTAGCCGGCGGCCGCGGCGGTCCGCTCCAGCTCGGCGAGCACCCGGCGGGCCAGGCCCCGGCGGCGGTGCGCGGAGTGGGTCCACATCCGCTTCACCTCGGCGGTCCGCTCGTCGTACCGCTTGTACGCGCCGCCGGCCACCGGCTCGCCGTCCTCCAGCAGGAGCAGCAGCACTCCGTGCGGCTCGGCGAAGGCGTCGTCCGGGTAGCGGGTCATCTCCTGGTGGGCCTCGGGGCCGTAGCGGGTGACGTACTCGTGGGTGAGCTCGCGCAGCAGCGGCTCGACCAGCGGGTCCGCCAGGGCGACCCGGCGGAACTCCCACCCGGGGACCGGGCTCACGCCTGCACCGCGATCAGCTGGTGCCGGTCCCGCTCGGCGCGGGCCGCCGCCTCGGCCTTGGCCGCGTCGCGCTTGGCGACCTCCTCGCGGACGATCGGGATCACGTACCGGCCGAAGTCGATCGCGTCGTCCAGCAGGTCGTAGCCGCGGGCGGAGAGGATGTCCACGCCCAGGTCGTAGTAGTCCAGCAGCGCCTGGGCGACCGTCTCCGGGGTGCCGACCAGCGCGTTGGAGTTGCCGGCCCCGCCGGTGGCCGCGGCGGTCGGGGTCCACAGCGCGCGGTCGTAGCGCTCGCCGGCCTCGGCGATCTCGATCAGGCGCTGCGATCCGGTGTTCTCCGGGGCCCCGCCGACCGGGCGGCGCCTGGTCACCGGCTCCCCGCTCTCCCGGCGGGCCCGGATGGCGGCCACCGTGCGGTGCGCCTTCTCCCAGGCCAGTTCCTCGGTGGGCGCGATGATCGGCCGGAACGCCACCTGGATCCGCGGCAGGTCGGTCCGCCCGGCGGCCCGGGCCGCCTCCCGTACCCGCTCGATCTGCTCGGCGGTGCGGGCCAGCGGCTCGCCCCACAGGCAGTAGATGTCGGCCTCGGCCCCGCCGGCCGCGTAGGCGGCGTCCGAGGAGCCGCCGAAGGAGACCGCCGGGCGCGGCTGCTGGACCGGGAAGACGTCGGAGACGAAGTCGTTGAAGCGGTAGTGCGGGCCCTCGTGGTCGAAGGGCTCCCGGCTGGTCCAGGCCTTCTTCACGATGCCGATGTACTCGCGGGTGCGCTCGTAGCGCTGGTCCTTGGTGAGGAAGTCGCCCTCGCGCTGCTGCTCGTGGTCGGTACCGCCGGTGATGAAGTGGACGGTCAGCCGGCCCTCGCTGATCTGGTCGAGGGTCGCGAAGGTCTTGGCGGCGAAGGTCGGGTAGGAGACGTTCGGCCGGTGGGCGAGCAGGATCTGCAGCCGGTCGAGGTGCGAGGCGAGGAAGGCCGCCGCGGCCGCGGGCTCCGGGGAGCCGGAGCCGTACGCGAAGAGCACCCGGTCCCAGCCGTGGTCCTCGTGCGCCCGGGCCAGCCGCAGGGTGTAGTCGCGGTCGAAGGCGGCGGTGGTGCGCGGGTTGGTCTCCGAACCGTCGCCGGTGGCGGCGATGCCGAGGAATTCGACGGGCATGGCGGAACCTTTCGGGTGGGCTGACTCCGGTGGGCTGCGGGTGGGCAGGCCGGAGGCGGCCGCGGCGGGGCGCGGCCGTCGGGCACGGGGCGGTGGAGCGGTGACGCGGGCGTACAGGCGTACAGGCGTACGGGCGTGCGGGCGTGCGGACGCGGGAGGAGGGACGCGGGAGGACGGCGGATGCGAGCGGAACTGCCGGAGCGCAGAACGAGGGCGGTGGAGGGCGAGGCGGCAGCGTGCGCCTGACGGCCCGTCAACTAGCGTGACGGACCATGGTTCCCGGCCCGCGACGGGGCACACCGAGGGAGGTCTCCCCGAAGGGATTCAGGGCCGGACGGGCGGCCCGCTGCCGGGTCAGCCGCGACACGCCGCGGACCACACCCGACCGAAGTCGATGTGGTCGCGGGTGACCAGGGGCAGCTCGGCGTACATGGCTTCAAGTTGAGCAGTCGGCCGAGCGGTACGTCAACCGTGCATCATTGCCGCACTGTTGCGATCTCCTGTCGCCTCTCCCGCCGCCCCCGAGCGGCCCCGACCGCGCCCCTACCGCTCCCCGATCACCCTTGACAGCCGTCGATCGCGCATGCGTACGATCGAGGTGGAGTGCAGTGCGTTGCGCCGGCCGCGTTGAGGGACGCGGGCCGGTGCGCGAGGGCCCGTACGTGATCACACCCGTACCTCTCCCCGCCCGCACTCCGCCCAGGAGCCGCCGCCATGGCCACCCCGCAGGACGTCCTGCCCGCACCCGCCGCCGCGCCCGCCCTCACCGAGAGCCCGCCGGCACCCCCCGAGGCCCGGATCGTCGCCCGCCGCAGGCCCGGGCAGTGGATCGCCGCGGCCGCCGCCCTGCTGCTGGCCGCGATGGCGGTCGGCTCGGTGGTCCGCAACAAGGCCTTCCAGTGGGGCGTGGTCGCCGAGTGGTTCACCGCCCGGTCCGTCCTCGACGGCCTGACCCTCACCCTGTGGCTGACCGCCGTCACCCTCGCCCTCGGCTTCGTCCTCGGCACCGTCCTGGCCACCATGCGGCTGTCCACCAACCCGGTACTGCGCACGCTCAGTTGGGGCTACATCTGGATCTTCCGCTCCACCCCGCCGCTGGTGCAGCTGCTGTTCTTCTTCAACATCGGCGCGCTCTACCCGACCCTCGGCCTCGGCATCCCCTTCGGCCCCGAGTTCGTCACGGTCAGGACCGTCAACCTGATCGGCCCGACCCTGACCGCCGTCATCGGCCTCACCCTGCTGGAGAGCGCGTACGCCGCCGAGGTGATCCGCGGCGGCATCCTCTCCGTCGACCGCGGCCAGCTGGAGGCGGCCGCCGCGCTCGGGCTCGGCCGGTGGCGGGTGCTGCGCCGGATCGTGGTGCCGCAGGCGATGCGCGCGATCGTGCCGAGCGCCGGGAACATGCTGATCGGGGCGCTCAAGGGCACCAGCATCGTCAGCGTGCTGGCCGTCTCCGACCTGCTCTACTCGGTGCAACTGGTCTATCTGCAGTCCTACCAGGTCATCCCGATGCTGATGGTCGCCACCCTCTGGTACCTGGTGGTCACCACCGTGCTGTCGCTCCTCCAGTACTACGTCGAACGCCACTTCGCCAGGGGCGCCACCCGGGACGGCCTGCCGCCCACCCCGCTGCAGCGCGCCCGCGCCGCCCTCGCCCGGGTGGTCCGGGCATGACGACGACGCTCGTGATCGTCGGCGCCGGGCCGCGCGGCACCGGACTGCTGGAGCGGATCGCCGCCAACGCCGCCGAACTCCTCCCCGCCGACCGGCCGTTGGAGATCCACCTGGTCGACCCGTACCCGCCCGGCGCGGGCCGGATCTGGCGCCGCGACCAGTCCCCGCTGCTGCGGATGAACTCGATGGCCGAGGACGTCACCATGTTCACCGACGAGCGCTCCACCATCGAGGGCCCGGTCCGCCCCGGCCCCTCACTGGCCGAATGGGCCCTGCAGCAGAGGGAGTTCGCGCCCTACCGGGAGGTCACCGACCCGGCCGTACGGGCCGAGCTGGCCACCCTGGCGCCCACCGACTTCCCCACCCGGCGCGCCCAGAGCGCCTACCTGGACTGGGTGTTCCGCCGCGCCGTCGCCGACCTGCCGGCCCACGTCACGGTCACCGTCCACCGGGGCACGGTACGGCGGATCGACGGACCGGCCGACGGCCCGCAGACCGTCCACCTGGACGGCACCACCCTCACCGCCGACCACGTCGCCCTCACCCTCGGCCACCTCGACTCCGCCCCGCACCCCCGGTACGCCGCCGACGCCGCCTTCGCCGCCCGGCACGGCCGCTTCCACCTCCCGCCCGCCTACTCCGCCGACGTCGAGGCCGAGTTGGCCCGGATCGCCCCCGGCGAGCAGGTGGCGCTGCGCGGCTTCGGCCTGGCCTCCGTCGACCTGGTCGCGATGCTCACCGAGGGGCGCGGCGGCCGCTTCGAACCCACCGGCGAGGGGCCCGCCCTGCGCTACCTCCCGTCCGGCCGCGAACCGGTGCTGCACCTGGGCTCCCGGCGCGGCGTGCCCTACCACTCCAAGACCGACTACCGGCTCCAGGGACCGCCCGCCCCGCTCCCCCGGTACTTCGACGCGGCCGCCGTGGACGCCCTGCTCGCCACCGGCCGGCCGCTGCGGCTGCGCCGCGACGTCTGGCCGGCGATGGCCAAGGAGGTCGGCTTCGGGCACTACCACGAGCTGTTCCACGCCCACCCGGAGCGCACCGCGCTGCCCTGGCCCGAGTTCCTCGCCCGGTACGACCGGCACGACTGGTACTCCCCCGAACTGGCCGCACTCGTCGCCGAGGCCGTCCCCGACCCGGCCGACCGGATCGACTTCGAACGGCTCGACCACCCGCTGGCCGGGCTCGAACTCGGCTCCGCCGAGGAGCTCCAGGCCCACCTGCGCGACTACGTCACCGCCGACGCCGACCGCCGCGCCGACCCGTCCCACAGCGCCGACCTGGGCGCCTTCCTCGCCCTGCTGTCGCTGTTCGGCCAGCTCCCGCGGATCCTCGCCTCCGGCCGGCTCACCGCCCGCTCGGTCGCCGAGGACGTCGACGAGTGGTTCTTCGGCTATTTCAGCTTCCTCGCCTCCGGCCCGCCCGGCTTCCGGCTGCGCCAGCTGCTCGCGCTCTCCGAGGCCGGGGTGGTGCGCTTCCTCGGCGCGGGCGTACGGATCGAGCGGGACGAGGCCACCGGCACCTGGCGGGCCTCCGGCAGCACCGTGCCCGGCCACGCCGTCACCGTCACCGCGCTGGTCGAGGCGTACCTGCCCAAGCACGCGCTGGCCCGCACCCTCGACCCGGTGCTGGACTCGCTGCACCGCGCCGGACGGGTGGCGGAGGAGGTGGTGAGCGACGCGGAGCACACCCACCGCTCCGGGCTGGTCACCATCGACCCCGCCGACAGCCGGCTGATCGACCCGGCCCTGGGCGGCGCCCCGCACCCGCGCCGCACCGCACTCGGCCCGCACACCAGCCTCCGGGCGGCCGCCGCCTTCGCCCGGCCCCGCACCAACGCCCCGGCCTTCCGCCAGAACGACGCCGCCGCCCGGGCCCTGCTCCGCGCCCTGGCCGCACTCCCGGCGGCGGCCCTGGTGGGGTGAGGCCGGGGGCGGGGCGTCACGGCCCGAAGACCTCAACCAGCAGGTCCTCGTCCGAGACGAAGGGCGGCGCCGAGGCCACCCGCTCCGCGAGGCCCTTGACGCCCGTCCCGCGCTCCAGCTCGCGGGACAGCTCCGGGACGGGCTCCCCGGCGGTCCGGATCCACCGGACCAGCCGCAGCGCCTGGTCACGGTCGATCCGCACCCGCCAGGCGCGGACGGCCCGGTGCGGCGCGCGGTGGAACCGGGCCCGCTTCCGGTACTCCGCCAGGTCGGCCCCGGCCTGCACACAGCGCCGATGGGCCGGGCCGAAGGCCTCGACCAGCTGGGGCAGCAGCTCCTCCAGGCGGGCCGCGGCGGCCGGGAAGTCGCCCAGCTGGGCGGAGCACGCCGCGAGGTCGACCCCGGCCTGGAGGACGAGCGGGCCGCGCGGGCCCCGGGCGCTCCGCAGCGCGGGCAGCAGCGCGGTCAACAGGCGGACGGCGGTGGCCGGGTGGCCGCTCCTGCGGACCATCCCGGCCAGGTCGTACCGCACCTCCAGCACCTGCGGATCGAGCTGCCCGAGGACGGGCTGGAGGTCCGCCAGCAGGTCCTCCAGCAGCCCGACGGCCTGCGCCGGGCGGCGGTCCCGGTCGAGGTGCCGGGCGAGGTCCCGCCGGGCGGCGACGACCTCCGGGTCGGTCCCGCCGAGCGAGCGCACGGCCGCCTCGACCACCGGCCGGAGCCGGTGCACGGCCGCCGCGGGCCGCTCGTCCTGCACGGCCCCCACGGTCGCCGCCAGCCGGGCCCGGACGGCCACCGCGTCCTCGACCGGCCCGGGCGGTTCGACGGGGCGGCCGACCGGCCGGGGCGCCGGGTACAGCAGCGCGGGCCGGCCCACCGGCCGGAGCTTCGGCTGCCGGGCCGGGGCGCGCCGCCGGACGGGTGCGGGCCGCTTCGCCAACTCCGCTTTCGGGGCGGCCGGTTCGGGGCTCGTCGGCTTCGGGCTCGTCGGCTCCAGGCCCGTCGGCTCCGGGGCCGCCGGTTCCGCAGCAGCCGCGTCCGGCCCGACCCGGTCGACCGGTGTCGCCGTCGGCGGCAGCTCCCGGCCCTCCGCCAGGTCCGCGAAGCGCTGGGCGACCGTCCGGGCGTCGGCCGGCCGGTCCGCCGGCTCCTTCGCCAGCAACTGGACCAACAGGTCGGGGAGTTGGCGCGGCAGACCGTACTTCACCGGGTCCACCGCCGGGGGCGGCTCGTTGAGGTGCTGGTACATCAGCACCGGCGTCGAGTCCCCGGTGAACAGCCGCTTCCCAGTGAAGAGTTCGACCAGGACGCAGCCCAGCGCGTAGAGGTCCGCCCGGCCGTCCACCCGGCCGCCGGTCCACCGCTCCGGCGCCATGTACGGCGGACTGCCGATCACCGTGCCGACGGTGGTCAACCCGCTCGCCCCGACGTCCAGTTGGGCGATACCGAAGTCCAGCACCTTGGCCAGGCCGTCCTCGGTGATCATCACATTGTCCGGCTTGACGTCCCGGTGCACCATCCCCGCGTCGTGCGCGGCCGCCAGCGCCTCGCAGATCTGCCGGGCCCAGCGCAGACCCACCTGCGGATCCGGCCGGCCCTCCCGGATCACCTGGGTCAGGGTGCGGCCGGTGAGCAACTCCATCACCAGGTAGGTGACCTGCTGGTCGTCGGCCTCGCTGTGGCCGAGGTCGTGCACGGTGACGATGTGCGGGTGCGACAGGTTGCCCGCCGCCGAGGCCTCCCGGGCGAACCGCAGCGCGGCCTTCGCCTGGTCGCCGTCGTCGTGCCGGATGACCTTGACCGCCACCGGCCGCCCGACCCGGGTGTCCTGGGCCCGCCAGACCACCCCGAATCCACCCTGGCCGAGCTTCTCCCGGAGCTCGTACCGGTCGTCGAGGACGTCACCGACCCGCACCTGCCCTCCCCCCAATCGGCTGTGTACCCACCGACTCTAGCGAGCGGCCCGGGCAGCGGCGCGCCCCGCCCTCACGGGCCGAAGATCTCCTCCACCACGTCCTCGTCCGAGACGTGGTCCGGCGCCTCGAACACCACGTCGGCGACGCCCTTGAGGCCGATGCCCCGCTCCAGCGCGCCGACGCAGGCGGCCGCCTCCTGGTCGGTGGCGAAGTCCCACACCCGCAGCCGGCGGACCAGCACCAGGGCCTCGATCGGGCTCATCCGCGGCGCCCGGCGGCGGTGGTGGCCGCCCTTGCGGCCGGACTGGGCCAGCCGCTGCTGGTAGCCGGCCAGGTCCTGCCAGGCCTGGACGGTGTTCGGGTGGTGGTCGCCCAGCGCCCGGGCCAGCTCGGGCAGCAGCGCGTGCAACTGCACCACCGCGCCCTGGAGGTCGCCGCGGTTGGCCTGGTGGACGGCGAGGTCGTGCCGGGCCTTGAGGACCCGGCTGTCCTGCGGGCCCCAGGCCGCGGCCAGGTCCGGCAGGAGTTCGCGCAGCAGCCGGATCGCGGTGACCGCCGAGCCGCTCTCGCCGATGCACCAGGCGAGGTGGTAGCGGGCGCCGAGGGTGTCCGGGTCGGTCGGGCCGAGCGCGGAGCGCATGTCGGCCACCACGCTGGAGAGCAGCCGGATCGCGCCGTCCAGGTCCCCGGTCCGGCTGAGGTACCAGGTGAAGTCCCGCCAGGCTCCCAGGGTGTCCCGGTCGCTCGCGCCGAGCGCGGTGACGCTCTCCTGGGCGACCGCCTGCAGCAGGATCGCCGACTCGCCCGCCGTCGCGGCCCGGTACGCGGCCGCACGGCGCTCGCGCAGCCCGGCCCGGACGGCGTCCCCGGACGCGGGGGCCGCGACCACCGGCGGGGTGGTCAGCGGGGACAGCACGGAGGGCGCCGCAGGAGCCGCGGGCGGCGCCGAAGGCACGGGCGGCGCGAGCGGTGCGACGGGCGGCGCCGGAGGCGGCGCGGGCGGCGCGGGCGGCGCGACCGGCGCTGGCGGAACAACCGGAGCAGCGGGCACAGCAGGAGCCACCGGAGCGACCGGAACCGCCCGGTCCGCCCCCGCCGCCACCCCGTCGACCGGCCACCCGGCCAGCTCGGCGAGCCGCCGCTCGACCGTACGGGCGTCGGCCGGCCGCTCCGCCGGGTCCTTCGCCAGCAGCTCCGCGACCAGCCCGGCCACCTGGGGCGGCAGCCCGAACTGGGCCGGATCGAGCGCCGGGGGCGGCTCGTTGAGGTGCTGGTACATCAGCACCGGCGTCGAGTCCCCGCCGAACGGCCGTGCCCCGGTGAAGAGTTCGACCAGGACGCAGCCCAGCGCGTAGAGGTCCGCCCGCCCGTCCACCCGGCCGCCGGTCCACCGCTCCGGCGCCATGTAGGCGGGGCTGCCGACGATCGTCCCGGTGGTGGTCAGCCCGCCGGCGCCGGTGTCCAGCTGGGCGATGCCGAAGTCCAGCACCTTGAGGTGCCCGGCGTCGGTGATCATGACGTTGTCCGGCTTGATGTCCCGGTGCACCATGCCCGCGTCGTGGGCGGCCGCCAGGGCCCCACAGATCTCCCGCCCCCAGCGCAGGCTGAGCGCGGGCTCGGGCAGTCCGGCCCGGAGCACCTCGGTCAGGGTGCGGCCGGTGAGCAGCTCCATCACCAGGAAGGTGACCTGCTGGTCGTCGGCCTCGCTCTGCCCCAGGTCGTGCACGGTGACAATGTGCGGGTGCGAGAGGTTCCCGGCCGCGCAGGCCTCCCGGACGAAGCGCAGTGCGGCCTTCGCCTGGTCGCCGCCGTGGTGCCCGATGACCTTGACGGCCACCGGCCGCTGCATCCGGGTGTCCTGGGCCCGCCAGACCACTCCGAAACCGCCCTGGCCGAGCTTCTCCCGCAGCTCGTACCGGCCGTCCAGAACGTCCCCGACTCGCACGCGCCCCTCCCCCACCCGTTGTGACGCCCAGACTCTACCGACGGCCGACAGCCCTCCCCACCTGACGGGCCTCCCCACCCGACGGCCCAGGTGGAAGGATGAGCGGAGAGCCCGCAACGGTGCGATGGCTCGGACCCGTACAGCCCCGAGGAGCGCAGTCATGGCCAAGCAGGCCCCGCAGAGCGACCCGGTGCAGGACGCCCCCGAGGTGTCCGCGCCCCAGCACGCGGCCGCCGGCCTGCCCGCCGTCGGTCACAGCCTGCGGATGGCCGCCGAGCAGATGGGCGCCCGGCGCACCCTCGCCACCCTGCTCAAGGTCAACCAGCCGGACGGCTTCGACTGCCCCGGTTGCGCCTGGCCGGAGCCCGGCAAGACCCACACCGCCGAGTTCTGCGAGAACGGCGCCAAGGCCGTCGCCGAGGAGGCCACCGAGCGCCGGATCCGGGCCGAGTTCTTCGCCGCCCACCCGGTCGCCGACCTGGCCGAACGCTCCGGCTACTGGCTGGGCCAGCAGGGCCGGCTCACCCAGCCGATGCTGCTGGACGAGGGCGCCACCCACTACACCCCGGTCTCCTGGGACGACGCCTTCGCGCTGATCGCCGAGGAGCTGCGCGCCCTGGACACCCCCGACGGCGCCGCCTTCTACACCTCCGGCCGCACGAGCAACGAGGCCGCCTTCGCGTACCAGCTGTTCGCCCGCCGGTTCGGCACCAACAACCTGCCGGACTGCTCCAACATGTGCCACGAGTCGTCCGGTTCGGCGCTCACCGAGACGCTCGGCGTCGGCAAGGGCAGCGTCAGCCTCAAGGACCTCTACCAGGCCGACCTGATCATCGTGGCCGGCCAGAACCCGGGCACCAACCACCCCCGGATGCTCTCCGCGCTGGAGCGCGCCAAGCGGGCCGGTGCCACCGTGGTGAGCGTCAACCCGCTGCCGGAGGCGGGCCTGGAGCGGTTCAAGAACCCGCAGAACGCCCGCGGCCTGCTCGGCCACGGCACCAAGCTGACCGACCTCTTCCTGCAGATCCGCCTCGGCGGCGACCTGGCGCTGTTCCGCGCGCTCAACCGGATGATCCTGGAGGCGGACGGCGTCGACCGCGCCTTCGTCGCCGAACACTGCCACGGCTTCGAGGAGTTCGAGGAGCAGGCCCGGAAGACGGACCGCGAGGAGGTGCTCGCGGCGACCGGCCTGCCCTGGGAGCAGATCGAGGAGCTCGGCCGGCTGGTGCTGGCCTCGAAGAAGATCATCGTCTGCTGGGCGATGGGCCTCACCCAGCACAAGCACGCGGTGCCGACCATCCGCGAGGTGGTCAACTTCCTGCTGCTGCGCGGCAACGTGGGCCGCCCCGGCGCCGGGGTCTGCCCGGTGCGCGGGCACAGCAACGTCCAGGGCGACCGCACCATGGGCATCTTCGAGCGGCCCGCCAAGGCCTTCCTGGACGCGCTGGAGAACGAGTTCGGCTTCGAGCCGCCGCGCGCCCACGGCCTCGACTCGGTGGACACCATCCGGGCGATGCGCGACGGCAGGGTCAAGGTGTTCTTCGCGATGGGCGGCAACTTCGTCGCCGCGACCCCGGACACCGAGGTCACCGAGGCCGCGATGCGCCGCTGCCGGCTGACCGTCCACGTCTCCACCAAGCTCAACCGCTCGCACGTGGTCACCGGCGCCCGGGCCCTGATCCTGCCCACCCTGGGCCGCACCGACCGGGACGTCACCGCCGCCGGCGCCCAGTTCGTCAGCGTCGAGGACTCGATGGGCCAGGTCCACTCCTCGCGCGGCGGCCTGCGCCCGCCCGCGCCGGGGCTGCTCTCCGAGACGGCGATCGTCTGCCGCCTCGCCCGCACCGTCCTCGGCCCGCGGGACACCGTGCCGTGGGAGGACTTCGCGACCGACTACGACACCCTGCGCGACCGGATCGCCCGGGTGGTGCCGGGCTTCGAGGACTTCAACGAGAAGGTCCGCCGCCCCGGCGGCTTCACCCTCCCGCACGGCCCCCGCGACACCCGCACCTTCCCCACCGCCACCGGGAAGGCCAACTTCACGGTCAACCCGCTGACCGCCCCCGAGGTCCCGCCGGGCCGGCTGCTGCTGCAGACCCTGCGCTCGCACGACCAGTACAACACCACGATCTACGGCCTGGACGACCGCTACCGCGGGATCAAGGGCGGCCGCCGCGTCGTCCTGGTCAACCCGGCGGACGCCGCCGAACTCGACCTCACCGAGGGCCGGTACGTCGACCTGGTCAGCGAGTGGACGGACGGCACCGAGCGCCGCGCCCCGCACTTCCGGGTCGTCCACTACCCCGTCGCCCGCGGCGGCGCGGCGGCCTACTACCCGGAGACCAACGTGCTGGTGCCGCTCGACTCCACGGCCGACATCAGCAACACCCCGACCTCCAAGGCCGTGGTGATCCGCTTCGAGCCCGACACCGGCGCGGCCGGGTAACGGCTCCCCCGAACGGCACGGAGGCCGCCCGGCGTCCTGGGACGCGGGGCGGCCTCCTCGTGCCGGAGCCGTACGCGGCGCCGAAGCCGTACGCGGCACCGGAGCCGAACGCGGCGCCGGAGCCGAACGCGGCGCCGGAGCCGAACGCGATCAGTGCAGCAGGCCGCCGAGCGGCAGCGTGGCCGTGGGGCTGCCCGGCACGGGGGCGCTCGCCGAGCCGGTGCCGCTCGGGGTGCCGGTGCCCGACGGCGTCCCGGTGCCGGACGGCGTGCCGGTCGGGGTGCCCGTCGGCGTCTGGGTGGGCTTGTCGCTCGGCGTCTGGGTCGGCGTGCCCGTCGGCGTCTGGGTCGGGGTCCCGGTGGGCGTACCGGTCGGCGTGCCCGGGCCGGTCGGCGTCGTCGGCGTGCCGGTGCCGGACGGCGTCCCGGTCGGCGTGCCGGTGCCGCCCGGGGTGGGCGTGGCCGGGGTGCCGCCGGTGGCCGGCGGGGCCGGGGTCCGGTCGACCGGGCTGGGCGCGATCGGGGTGACGGTGTCCCAGCCCTTGGGCAGGTCCGGCACCTTCCAGGCGCCGCCGGCGTCGTCGGCCGTGCCGTCCGGGTCGGGGCGGACGGCGCCGAGGATCGCCATCGAGCCGATCGGCGAGACCTTGATGAACGCGCCGGGCCGCGGCGCCTGGACGATCAGCCCGCCGCCGATGTACATCGCGACGTGCGAGGCGTCCTGGAAGTAGACCACCAGGTCGCCGGGCCGCAGCTGGTTCAGCGGGACGTGCTGCAGCTGCGCCCACTGCTCCTGGCTGGTGCGCGGGATCGCCTTCCCCGCGTGCAGCCAGGCCTGCGAGGTGAGGCCGGAGCAGTCGTAGGAGTCCGGGCCGGTGCCGCCCCACAGGTACGGCTTGCCGAGCTGGGCGAGTGCGAAGGCGACGGCGCCGCGGCCGGCCAGCGAGGGGGTGCGCTCGCCCTTGCCGAGGGCGCCGGAGGCGAGGAAGGCGAGCTGGGCCTCGTCGGCCTTGGCCTTCTCCAGCTGTTCGAGTTCGGTGCGCTGGGCGCCGGTGAGCGAGGAGACCAGCTGTTCGACCGAGGCGAGGTCGGCCGTGACCTTGGCCTTGGCGGCGTCCTGCTGGACGACCAGCGCCTGCGAGGTCTTGAGGGCTTCCTCGGTCTGCTTCTTCAAGCCGTCGAGCGCGTCCCGGTCGGCCTTGAGCTTGTCCAGGAACTCGGACTGCGAGCGGCTGGCCGCGGCGAGCAGTTCGGCGATGGTGACGGCCTCGTACGGGTCCTTGGAGAGCAGCAGCTCGGCGTAGGCGGAGGAGGCGCCGTTGCGGTACTGGGCGGCGGCGAGCTGGGAGGCGATGTCCGTCCCGGCGTCGACCTGCTTCTGCTGCTTGTCGAGCCTGCCCTGGAGGTCGGTGAGCGTGGTCTGCTGCTCGGCGACCTTGGCGACCGCGCCGTTGTACTGCTCGGTGGCGGCCTCGGCGCTCTGGTAGAGCCCGTGCAGCTGGTCGAGCAGCGGGCCGAGGGTGGCCTTGGCCGCGGCGAGCGGGTCGGCTCCGGGGGCGACGGCGGCGCCGGCGCCCGGGTCGGGTGCCGCGTAGGCGGCCTGGGTGGCGACCGGCAGCGCCAGCGCGGCGGCCGCGAGGACGGCTCCGCACCGCAGGGCCGCCCGCACCCAGGGGCGTACTCCTGTTGTCTCCGTGCGCTGTGCAGCCCCGCCCATGGGTGGTCCTCCCCGCCCTTGCCCTGTCCTGCCGGTGCGCCGCCCGCGGGCTCCCCCGGGAACGATCCCGCAGATCCTCCCACGGGTTACTCGTCGGAAACAGAGCGCACGCGGACCGGGAGGTTAATTCTCGATTGAACTGTTGATCCGCCGACCCGTTGATCCGCGCGGCAGCTGTGAGACAGGTCTCAGCAAACGGGGGCGAAACAGGACGTTCTCCGCCAATGCCCAGCTCAGCGCGGCCCAGGACACCCCTCCGAAAGCTCCCGGACACCGGTGGGTCACCGGCGGAACCACGATTCCCGGCTCAGTTCACCTTCCGTTTACCCAACGGACCTACGGTCGCGAGGTCATCAACGTCCGTGCGACAACTACGACGATTGTTTGGGTATGGAACACATCTCGTTCCTGGTAGCCGTTGTGATCATCACGGCGCTCGCCTTCGACTTCACCAACGGGTTCCACGACACCGCCAACGCGTCCGCCACCGCGATCGCGACCGGGGCCCTCCGTCCGAAGGTCGCGGTCACCATCGCGGCCCTGCTCAACTTCGCAGGCGCGTTCCTGTCGGTGAAGGTCGCCACCACCATCTCCGGTGGCATCGTCAACGAGAAGGCCGGCATCCACCCCGAGGTGATCTTCGCCGCCCTGGCCGGCGCGATCCTCTGGAACCTGCTGACCTGGCTGCGCGGTCTGCCGTCCAGTTCCTCGCACGCCCTGTACGGCGGCCTGATCGGCGCCACGATCGTCGGCGTCGGCATGAACGGCGTCAACTTCGACACCGTGATCACCAAGATCATCATCCCGGCGGTCGCCTCCCCCCTGGTCGCCGGCCTCGCCTCCTGGGGCGCCACCAAGCTGGCCTACGCGATCACCCGCAGGGGCAACGGCGCCGCCACCGACAAGGGCTTCAAGACCGGCCAGATCTTCTCCTCCTCGCTGATCTCGCTGGCGCACGGCACCAACGACGCCCAGAAGACGATGGGCATCATCACCCTGACCCTGGTCTCGGTCGGCGCCCTGCCGCACGGCGCGCTGCCCCCCACCTGGGTGATCGTCTCGGCGGGCGCCGCGATCGCGCTCGGCACCTACATGGGCGGCTGGCGGATCATCCGCTCGATGGGCAAGGGCCTGGCGGACATCAAGCCGCTGCAGGGCTTCGCCTCCGAGTCGGCCGTCTCCACCGTCATCCTGACCTCCTCGCACATGGGCTTCGGCCTCTCCACCACCCAGGTCTGCACCGGCGGCATCATGGGCGCCGGCCTCGGCGGCCCGAAGCCGGAGCTGCGCTGGAGCCTGGTCCGCCGCATGGTCTACACCTGGGGCCTGACCCTGCCGGCCGCCGGCCTGGTCGCCGGCGGAGCGGCCGTACTGGCCCGCCAGGGCGCCTGGGGCGTCGCCCTGGTCGGCGCCGTGCTGGTGGCCGGTTCGGCCACCATGTGGGTCATCTCCCGCCGCCAGCCGGTCGGCGCGGACAACGTCAACGACGTCCCCGAGGTCACCCCGGTCGAGGTCACCCCCGTCGAGGTCGCCGCCACCCCGGCCACCGCCGCCCCCACCCCCGCCTCGACCACGGTCGCGGCCTGAGCGCCGCAGACCGAGGAGCACTCCCATGCACATCAAGTGGAACGCCCTGGCCCAGACCGCCGGCATCAGCTTCGGCGTCACCGTCGCCGTGGTCGCCGTCTTCGCCCTCGGCATCCTGGCGCTGTCCCGCCGGGAGGCCGCGCTGAGCTCCCGCGAGGCGGGCGGTCAGGCGGCCGGCGGCGGCAAGCCCGCCCTGCTGGCCGGCGCGTACGCCTGTTTCGCGCTCTGCGCCTGCGCCGTGGTCTACGGCCTGGTGCTGATCGCCGCGCCGTAAGGCATCGCGGCTCGGTGCCGCGCCGTAAGGCACCACGGCACCGAGCGACGCCGACGGGCCGGGGAGAGTCGAACTCTCCCCGGCCCGTCGGCGTTCGTGCCTGCGCGCTTCCCCGCCCCGGTCAGCTCTCCTGGGTGGTCCGCAGCGCGGTCTCCCGGATGAACAGCACGGTGACGAAGGACAGCGCCGCGAAGGGCGCGGCCCACAGGAAGACCGTGCCGACGCCGTGGCCGAACGCGTCGGTGACCAGCGGCAGGATCGGGGCCGGCAGCTTCGCCAGGTCCGGGATGCCGCCGCCGGAGGCCGCGGCCCCGGCCGGGATGTGCGCCGCGGCGAGGTTCTCGGCCAGGTAGTGGCCGACCTTGTTGGACATCAGCGCGCCCAGCGCGGAGACGCCCATCGCGCCGCCCATGGTGCGGAAGAAGGTGACGACGGAGCTGGCCGCGCCGAGCTCGTGCCGGGGCACCGTGTTCTGCACCGCGAGCACCAGGTTCTGGCTGGTCAGGCCGAGGCCGATGCCGGTGAGCGCCATGTAGAGGGAGAGCAGCCCGTAGTTCGTGTCGACCCGGGCGGTGCCGAGCAGGCCGAAGCCGATCGCGAGCAGCGCGGTGCCGGCGACCAGGTAGGCCTTCCACCTGCCGTACTTGGTGATCAGCCGGCCGGCCACCGCGGAGGAGACCGCCAGGCCGATGATCATCGGCAGCGTCATCAGGCCGGCCGTCGTCGGGGACTTGTCCCGGGCCAGCTGGAAGTACTGGCTGAGGAAGGTGGTCGCGCCGTACATCCCGACGCCGACCAGCACGCTGGCGATCGCGGCCAGGGTGACGGTGCGGTACTTGAACAGCGACGGCGGGATGATCGGCTCGGCGGCGCGGCGCTCGACCACCACGGCCAGCGCGGCCAGCAGCACGCCGCCGCCGACCATGGCCGCGGTCTGCCAGGACAGCCACGGGTAGTCGGTGCCGGCCAGCGTGATCCAGATCATCAGCAGGCTGACGGCGCCGGTGATGACCAGCGCGCCCAGGTAGTCGATCTTCGCCGGGCGCTTGACCACCGGCAGCTTGAGGGTGCGCTGCACCACCAGGATCGCGGCCAGCGCGAACGGGATGCCGACGTAGAAGCACCAGCGCCAGCCGAGCCAGGAGGTGTCGACGATGACGCCGCCGATCAGCGGGCCGCCGATGGTGGCGAGGGCGAACACCGCGCCGAAGTAGCCGCTGTACCGGCCGCGCTCGCGCGGCGGGACCATCGCGGCCAGGCAGATCTGGCCGAGCGCGACGACGCCGCCGGCGCCGATGCCCTGGAGGGCGCGGCAGGCGATCAGCTCGCCGGTGTTCTGCGAGAGGCCGGCCAGCGCGGAGGTGGCGATGTAGATCAGCAGGGCTATCTGGAGCAGCAGCTTCTTGCTGGCCAGGTCGGAGAGCTTGCCCCAGATCGGGGTGGAGGCGGTCAGCGTGAGCAGGGCCGCGGTGATCACCCAGGTGTAGGCGGACTGGCCGCCGTGCAGGTCGGTGAGGATGTGCGGCAGGGCGTTGGAGACGACGGTCGACGAGAGCACGGCCACGAACAGGCCGAGCAGCAGGCCGGACAGTGCCTCCATCACCTGCCGGTGGGTCATCGGACGGTCGTCGACGGCGGCTGCGGCGCCGGTCGAGGCCTGGGTGGTCACGGTCATCTGGGTCCTTCGGCGAGGCGGACGGCTACGGGGCGGGGCGCAGGGCGCGGCGTGCGGGGTACACGGGCAGGGAAATTCGTTGCCTTAAGCAACCATACGACTGATAGTTGAGTAAGGCAACCTTCTTCAAGCCCAAGCAAAGCCCCGTCCGGCGTGAGAGTTCCGCCACTTCGGCGCGGCCCGCCGGGCCCTCGCCCCGACCCGACGCCCCGTCACCACCAGGCACTCCTCGTCCGCCGCGGCGCCGGCGCCGCCCAGCGGCAGTGGCCGAGAACCGGCGCGGGAGATAGGACGAGCAAGTTAGTTCATGGTATTAAGTATCCGTTTTCCGCCGATACGCAAGGAGATGTGGATGACCGCCCCGGGGCAGGGATTCGTCGCCGAACTGAAGGGCGCGGTCACACCGCGTGCGGCACTGCTGGTGATCGGCGTGCTGCTGCTGCAGCTCGGGTTCATCACCTCGTACGTCGGGGCGCTGCACCACCCGACGCCGCACAAGCTCTCGATCGCGGTGGTCGCCCCGCCGCAGGTCACGCCCAAGCTGGTCCAGGCCCTGGAGTCGGTGCCGGACGAGGCGGTCAAGCCGGTCACCGCGCCGGACACCGAGACGGCCACCCAGCAGATCAAGGACCAGAAGATCTACGCCGCGCTGGTCGTGGACCCGAACGGCACCCAGGACACCCTGCTGACCGCCGGCGCCCGCGGCACCTCGGCCGCCAAGGCCGCCGAGAGCATCACCACCGCGCTGGACAAGTCCCAGGGCCGCACCGTCAAGGTCGAGGACGTCGTGCCGCTGGCCAAGGGCGACACCAACGGCCTCACCGGCTTCTACCTGGTCATCGGCTGGTGCGTCGGCGGCTACCTGGTCGCCTCCATCCTCGGCATCAGCGCCGGCTCCAAGCCGGCCAACGTCCACCGCCTGCTGATCCGCCTCGGCGTCCTCGCGCTGTACTCGGTCGGCGCCGGGCTCGGCGGCACGATCATCGCCGGGCCGGTGCTGGACGCGATGCCCGGCTCGATCCTGTCGCTGACCGCCCTCGGCGCCCTGGTGGTGTTCACCGTCGGCGCCTTCACCATGGCCCTGCAGTGCCTGTTCGGCATCATCGGCATCGGCCTCGCGGTGCTGGTCTTCGTGGTGCTCGGCAACCCGAGCGCCGGCGGCGTCTACCCGGCCCCGATGATGCCGCCGTTCTGGCGGGCGATCGGCTCGCTGATCCCGAACGGCGCCGGCACCAGCGCCACCAAGTCGATCGCCTACTTCGGCTCCACCAACCTGGGCATGCCGATCCTGGTCCTGGTGGTCTGGGCGCTGGTCGGCGTCGCCGTCGCCTTCCTGGCCGTCCTGCGCACCCCGCGCGAGGCCGGGCGCGAGCTCGACGCCGAGGCCCCCGCAGCGGCCTGAGCCCCGACACACCGCCTCCGAACGGCAACGGGCCCCCGACCACTGTGGTCGGGGGCCCGTTCCCGCTCCGGGGGCCCGCTCCTGTTCGGGGGCCGGTCGGCTCAGCCGCCCGCGAGCGGCCCCGGGTCGGCGACGATCGCGCGCACCACGCCCACCGCCGCCCCCAGCAGCGGCCCGCGCCGGCCGAGCCGGGAGACCGTGAGCCGGTCCTCCGCCCAGGGCCGAACCGTCACCCGGGCCGCCAGCTCGTGCCGCATCGCCGGCACCAGCCAGGGCGCCAGCCGGGCGTAGCCGCCGCCCAGCACCACCTCGGCCGGGTCCAGCAGGTTGACCGCCCCGGCGGCGGCGATGCCGAGCGCGGCCCCCGCCCCGGCCAGCGCCGTCCGGACCGGCTCGTCCCCGGCGCCGGCGCGTTCGGCGAGCAGCGCCACCCAGTCGCCGGGCACCCCGGCCAGCCCCGCCGCCCGCAGCACCGCCGCCTCTCCCGCGTACTGCTCCAGGCAGCCGTGCGAGCCGCAGGCGCAGCGCCGCCCCTCCGGGTGGACGGGCATGTGGCCCAGCTCGCCCGCGTAGCCGCGCGACCCGCGCAGCAGCCGGCCGCCGACCACCACGGCGGCACCGACGCCGGCCTCGGCGGAGACGTACAGGAAGTCCTCCGGGCCCTCGCCCAGCCAGCGTTCGGCCAGGCCGCCGAGGTTGGCCTCGTTGTCCGCGTCGACCGGCAGTTCGGCCAGGCCGTCGCCGACCAGGCGCAGCGCCGGGCGCAGTTCGGCGGCCAGCGGGACGTCCTGCCAGCCGAGGTTGGCGGCCCGCTGGAGCACCCCGCCGCTGCCGACCAGCCCGGGCACGGCCAGGGTCAGCCCGGCCGGGCGCAGGCCGGACTCGGCGACGGCCGAGCGCACCAGCCGGGCCAGGTCGGCCATCACGGCGGCGGGTTCCCGGCCGTGGTTGGCGCTCTCCTCGCGCCGCCAGGCCCGGACCTCGCCGCGCAGGTCGACCACGCAGACGCCGAGGTGGCGGACCCCGATCTCGGCGCCGAGGCCGCCGGGCCCGAGCGGGTTGAGGCCGAGCGCGGTGCCGGGGCGGCCGACCTTGCCGCTGGGGGCGGCCGGGCCCTCCTCGACGACCAGGCCGGCCGAGATCAGCTGTTCGGCGAGCGAGGAGACCGCGGCCCTGGTCAGCCCGGTTCCGGCGGCCACCTCGGCGCGCGAGCGGGGGCCGCGCGCGATCAGGCCGAGCACCAGGGCCAGGTTGGCCCGGCGCATCCCCTGCTGGCTGGCGGGCCCGGTCCGGACGCCGTCCGGCTCCCCGCGCATAACCCTCACCTCACGGTCTTTCCGGTACATCCCGTGGCATCTCGGGTGCAGCGTAACCGGGTTCCGGCTCCGCGTGCGTCCGGGCGGCGGGGCTGGTGAAGACCCAGCGCCGCATCGCCCAGAAGCGGAACAGCATGGCGACGAAGGTGCCGACCACCATCCCGCTGAGGAAGTCGGCGACCTCCTGCTGGAACGGGTCGACGTACGGCTCGCGCAGGTCGAGGGCGTACCGGGAGAGCGCCAGCGGAATGTCGTTGACCCCGATCGCCACCACGCTGACCAGGAAGAACAGCAGGGCCTCCGGCCGGCGCCCGTCCGTCCGGAAGGCCCAGCGGCGGTTGAGCACGTAGGAGACGACGGTGGCGATCACCGTCGCCACCGTCAGGGCGACCACCGGCTGGTGCTCCAGGACGGTGAACTTGAGCTCGACGTCGATCACCGTGGTGAGGACGAAGCAGCCGCTGCCGACCGTCAGGAACTTCACCAGCCGGCGGTGCCGCACCAGGAACGGCCGCAGCCTCGCCGGCACCCGGGCCAGGACGCGCTGCGTGGGGGACGGCATCTCCGCAGTGTGGCACGCGGCGGGGCGGGCCGGGGGGGCCCCCCGACCCGCCCCGGCCCCCCCCCCCCCACCCCTCCCGACACAGCGACAAACCCTCCCCCCCACTCCCCGACCCACCCCCCCCCCCCCC
>NZ_JBVHYH010000003.1:24624-84072 GCF_055569135.1 Kitasatospora sp. NPDC029367 | reverse complement strand
GCGCCTGGCGCGTGCTAGGGCCGGCGGGGTGTCGTTTCTCCCTCTCTCCTCCCCTCCCCCCCCCCCCCCCCCCCCCCCCCCCCCCCCCCCCCCCCCCCCCCCCGGGCCGCCCGCGCCGACCGCGTCAGGCCGCGGCGACCAGCACTCCGGCCGGCTCCAGGGCCAGCTCCAGCACCTCCCGTACGTCGGCCACCGGGTGGACGGTGAGCCGCGACAGCACCTCGGCCGGGACGTCGTCCAGGTCGGCCTCGTTGCGCTTGGGGATGATCACCGTGGTGACGCCGGCCCGGTCGGCGGCGAGCAGCTTCTGCTTCACCCCGCCGATCGGCAGCACCCGCCCGGTCAGCGACACCTCGCCCGTCATCGCCACGTCGGTGCGCACCTTGCGGCCGGAGAGCAGCGAGGCGAGCGCCGTGGTCATGGTGATGCCGGCGCTCGGCCCGTCCTTGGGGACGGCCCCGGCCGGGATGTGCAGGTGCACGCCGCGGTCGCGCAGCGAGGTGACCGGCAGTTCCAGCTCGGCGCCGCGCGAGCGGAGGTAGGAGAGCGCGATGTGCGCGGACTCCTTCATCACGTCGCCCAGCTGCCCGGTCAGGGTCAGCCCGGTGCCGCCGGTCTCGGCGTCGGCCAGCGAGGCCTCGATGTAGAGGACGTCGCCGCCGGCGCCGGTGACGGCGAGGCCGGTGGCCACCCCGGGGACGGCGGTGCGCCGCTCGGCCGGCTCCTGGGCGGACTCCGGCACGTGGTGCGGGCGGCCGATCAGGGCGGGCAGGTCCGCCGCGCCGACCGCGGCGGGCAGCTCGCGCTCGCCCAGCTCGGCCTGGGCGGCGATCTTGCGCAGCACCCGGGCGATCGAGCGCTCCAGGTTCCGCACGCCCGCCTCCCGGGTGTACTCCCCGGCGAGCCGGCGCAGCGCCTCCTCGTCCACGCCGACCTGCTCGCCGCCGAGGCCGGCCTTCTCCAGCTGGCGCGGGAGCAGGTGGTCGCGGGCGATGACGACCTTCTCGTCCTCGGTGTAGCCGTCCAGCCGGACCAGCTCCATCCGGTCGAGCAGCGGCTCGGGGATGGCCTCCAGCACGTTGGCGGTGGCGAGGAAGACCACGTCGGAGAGGTCGAGCTCGACCTCCAGGTAGTGGTCCCGGAAGGTGTGGTTCTGCGCCGGGTCCAGCACCTCCAGCAGGGCGGCGGCCGGGTCGCCCCGGTAGTCGGAGCCGACCTTGTCGATCTCGTCGAGCAGGACGACCGGGTTCATCGAGCCGGCCTCCTTGATCGCCCGCACCAGCCGGCCGGGCTGCGCGCCGACGTAGGTGCGCCGGTGGCCGCGGATCTCGGCCTCGTCCCGGACGCCGCCGAGCGCGACCCGGACGAAGCTGCGGCCCATGGCGCGGGCCACGCTCTCGCCGAGCGAGGTCTTGCCGACGCCGGGCGGCCCGACCAGGGCCAGCACCGCGCCGCCCCGGCGGCCGCCGACCAGCCCGAGCCCCTGGTCGGCCCGGCGCTTGCGCACCGCGAGGTACTCGACGATGCGGTCCTTCACGTCGGCCAGGCCGGCGTGGTCGGCGTCGAGCACGGCGCGGGCGGCGGCGATGTCGTACGCGTCCTCGCTGCGCTCGCTCCAGGGCAGCTCCAGGACGGTGTCCAGCCAGGTGCGGATCCAGGAGCCCTCGGGCGACTGGTCGGAGGAGCGCTCCAGCTTGTCGACCTCCTTGAGCGCGGCCTCGCGGACCTTCTCGGGCAGGTCGGCGGCCTCGACCCGGGCGCGGTAGTCGCCCTCCTCGTCGGCCGGGTCACCGTTCAGCTCGGCCAGCTCCTTGCGGACGGCCTCCAGCTGGCGGCGGAGCAGGAACTCCTTCTGCTGCTTGGCCACGCCCTCCTCGACGTCCTTGCGGATGGTGTCGTTGACCTCCTCCTCGGCGAGGTGGTCGCGCAGCAGGGTGAGCGCGTACTCCAGGCGGGCGACCTGGTCGGCCTCCAGCAGCACCTTGAGCTTCTGCTCGGCGGTGGCGAAGGGCGCGTAGCCGATGTTGTCGGCGAGCTCGCCGACGCCCTCGATCTGCGCCACCCGGTCGACGATCTGCCAGGCGCCGCGCTTGCGCAGCCACTGGGTGGACAGCGCCTTGTACTCCTTGACCAGCTCGGCGGCCCGCCCGGCCACCGGCATGCCGACCGAGGACTCCTGGAACGGTGTGGTCTCCACCCAGAGGGCGGCGCCGGGGCCGGTGGTGCCGACCCCGATCCGGACCCGGCGCACGGCGCGCACCAGCGCCGCCGGCTGCCCGATCGTGCCCGGGCCGTCGGCCAGCCGGCCGACCTGCTCGACGGTGGCCAGCGTGCCGGCCGCCGCGTACGAGCCGTCCACCCGCGGGACCAGCAGGACCTGGGGCTTGCCGGAGCCGGCGGCCGCGGCACGGGCGGCCTCGACCGCGGCACGCACCTCGGTGTCCTTGAGGTCCAGCGGGACGACCATGCCCGGGAGCACCACCTCGTCGTCGAGGGGCAGCACGGGCAGGGTGAGCGGTGTGGACGTCGATGCCATGATCTCTCCCCGGTCAGTGAACTTGAGTCGACCTGACTAAGGATTCACGAGCGCCAGTTGTTCCCCGCATCTTGTTCGCCGTGAGCGAACGGCGTCGTCACCGGAACGGCCGGGAGGAGGCGCCGTCAAAAGGAAGCGGAAAGAACGGCCCAAGAGGGCCCCGGCGTCAGCGCGCGGTGGACGGTCGCCGCCCGGCCCGCACCGCCGCGGCGGCCAGGGAGACGACCGGGGAGACGACCGAGGAGAGCGCCGAGGAGGCGGACAGGGAAGCGGCGGAACCGACCGCCCGCAGCCGCGCCGGACGCGACCGCGGCCCGGGCGGGCGCCGCTCGATCCGGTCCAGCCGGCGCCCCAGCGCCATCCCGGTGAGCAGCGCGGCCGGGTGCCCCACCGCCGTGACCAGGTCCTTCTGGGTGGCGATCTGCTGGACGAGCATCAGCCCGACGCCGGCCAGCGCCACCGCCCGCGCGCGCGGCGGCAGCGCCCCGGCCGCCGCGCCCAGGCAGGCGAGCACGCCGTAGCTGACGCCGATGTCCAGCTGGTCCATCGCGGCCGGGGCCAGCCGTCCGGTCTCCACCGCGGTGATCACCACGCCCTGGGAGAGCAGGGTGGCCGCGACGTGCCCGGCGGCGAGCACCGCCGCCGTCCGAGCCGGCCCGACCCGGCGCTCCAACGGGGCCAGGGTGAGGGCGAACCCCCACAGGTAGGGCAGCCACGATCCCCCGGCCACCCAGAAGCCGCTGAGCAGCAGGGCGCGCAGCGGGTGCTCGAGCAGGTTGTGGCCGTCGGAGCTGGAAGCTTCCTGCAAACGCCGGACGAGTTCCGGATCGGCGATCCCGGCGAAGGTCGAGGTGGCTCCGACGACCGCGAGATATCCGATCGTGAACGGAGTACGCCGCGGTGTCGGCACGCGTTCCAGCAGCCATTCGACGGCACCGCCGCGCAGCCGGCCCGGAAGCATTCCGTACGGCGCCCCCGAAGGCGCGCGCCCGCCGGCACCCCACCGCAGTCCAGCCATGACGCCTCCGCTCCCACACCCGCAGCCGCACGGCGCCCGGAGGCACCCGACGCCCCGGCACGGAGGCCGGATTCCGCCCTGCGGGGCGTTGTCGCGGCCACGCTACGTCGAGGTTCTGAGAGGCACCTGAGAAAAGCCCGTGAAGACCGTCGACGGCGGGACCGGCCGGATTCCCGGCATTGGTCCAGACCTACTTCCGATTAACGCGTCAGTAGGGCCTCTGACCGGCGACTTGGCGTCAACTGAACTGCATACGTACCGTTACGCAGTGAAAATTCGCCGGGTAAGGTATCGGCCCGTGCCCACTCGTGCGGTGGGCCCGAGGGTGGCCGGACAGCCGGCCCAGCGGGCCGGAAACGTCCGGTCCGCCTGCCGGGAGGCATCCGCTGTCCGTACGCTGCGAAGTGCGTGGGAGGAGTGGACGGAAGACCATCCGTCCGCCACTCCCCGGTGCACGAACGGGACGGCGGACCCGGCACAGTCCACGACGGAACAAGACTACGAGCGGAGCCCCGCCATCCCCACAGGTGGCCGGCCCGCAGCCCTGGGGGCGGTGGCGTGACCGTGACAGAAATTCAGCAGGACAACCCCAACACCGGCGGCACTGTGAGCAGCCAGCGCAGAGTGCTGGTGGTGGAGGACGAACCCACGATCGCCGAGTCGATCGCGGCGCGACTGGGCGCCGAGGGGTTCAAGGTCGCCGTGGCCCACGACGGCCCCGGCGCGGTGGACGGCTTCCACACCTGGCAGCCGGACCTGGTGGTCCTGGACATCATGCTGCCCGGCTTCGACGGGCTGGAGGTGTGCCGCCGGATCCAGGCCCAGCGCCCGGTGCCGGTACTGATGCTGACCGCCCGCGACGACGAGACGGACCTGCTGGTCGGCCTCGGCGTCGGTGCCGACGACTACATGACCAAGCCGTTCTCCATGCGCGAACTGGCCGCCCGGGTCAACGTGCTGCTGCGCCGCGTCGAGCGTGCCCAGCAGGCGGCCCGCACGCCCGCGCTCGGCAGCCTGCGCTTCGGCGAGCTGGAGATCGACCACGTGCAGCGCCGGGTCCGGCTCGCCTCGGGTGACGTCCACCTGACGCCGACCGAGTTCGACCTGCTGGCCTGCCTGGCCGCCCAGCCGCGCGCGGTGCTCACCCGCGAGCAGCTGCTGGCCGAGGTGTGGGACTGGACCGACGCGTCCGGCACCCGCACCGTGGACAGCCACGTGAAGGCGCTGCGCCGCAAGATCGGCGCCAGCTGGATCCGCACCGTCCACGGCGTCGGATACGCGCTGGAGGCCCCGCTCTCCTGACGGGGGCTTCGGGCGACGGGCCACCGGGGGGCCCGTGTCCCGGCACCGCCGTGACAACACGCGGGGATCACAGGGGACCAATGACCTTTCCACAGCAACGCAACGGGGACGCCGACGGCGCTCGCCCGCAGACCCTGGCCGCCCGGGCGGCCAGCCGGGTCTGGGCCGACATCCGTCCGCTCGACCCGGTCCGCTCGATCAAGGGCAAGCTCGCCCTGCTGGTGATCGTCTCCGTGTTCCTGGCCACCGGGATGGTGGTCGTGGCGATCCGGTCCGAGACCCAGATCCGGATCATCATGGTCTTCTCCATGATCGCCTCGCTGCTGTTCATGCAGTTCCTCGCACACGGGCTGACCGCCCCGCTGCGCGAGATGACGGACGCCGCCCGCGCGATGGCCTCCGGCGACTACAGCCGCCGGGTCGAGGTGAACTCGCGCGACGAGATCGGCGAACTGGCGGCCGCCTTCAACGGCATGGCCGCCGACCTCCAGGCCGCCGACCGGCACCGCCGAGAGCTGGTCGCCAACGTCTCGCACGAGCTGCGCACGCCGATCGCGGCACTGCGCGCCGTGCTGGAGAACGTGGTGGACGGCGTCGTCCAGCCCAACCCGGCGACGCTGGGGGCCGCGCTGGAGCAGACCGAGCGGCTCGGCCGCCTGGTCACCCACCTGCTTGACCTCTCCAAGATCGACGACGGCGTGGTCGACCTGGACGCCCGCCCCTTCGAGGTGCGCGAGTTCCTGGACGGCGTGCTGCGCGGGGTCACCGTGGACGGCGCGACGGCCGGCGGGGCCTTCTCCCGGCGCGGCGACGTCCGGCTCGCCCTGGAGGTCAGCCCGGCCGGCCTGACCGCCGTGGCGGACCCGGAACGCCTCCACCAGGTGGTCGCCAACCTGGTCGACAACGCCTGCAAGCACTCCCCGCCCGGCGGCACCGTGACGGTGCGCGCCCGGCCCGACGGCGAGGACGGCGGCCTGCTGCTGGAGGTCCAGGACGAGGGCCCCGGCATCCCGCCGGCGGACCGCGGCCGGGTCTTCGAGCGGTTCAGCCGCAGCGGCACCGCGACGGCCTCCGGGCCGGGCTCGGACGGCGGCACCGGGCTGGGCCTGGCGATCGCCCGCTGGGCGGTGGACCTGCACGGCGGACGGATCGCCGTCGCCGAGTCGCCGCGCGGCTGCCGGATCGAGGTCCGGCTGCCCGGGCAGTCCTGAGCCGGCCGGGACATTTGTCACAGATCCGACACAGACGCATACGAAGATCGTCGACGGATGAACCCGGGTGTTTGTCCGCTTTCGCCCCGATTTAGGGGGTGATCGGGCGCGATCGGTTCCCCTCAGATACGGCTTTCTAACGTGCTTTTTCAGCCAATCTGCAGGTCAGGACTGTGATCTGGGCGACGCCTGGGGCCCGGGGACTGCGCGATCACTGGTCAGGGGCGTAGCCTTAATCCCCGCTGTCCAAACATCCCAAAAGGAAGCGGAAGAGGGCGGTTGCCGCCGTGTCGCCACAGTCCCCTGAAACCCCCAACAGCTCGGCAAGCTCCACTGGCTTCGGCCCCAATGAGTGGCTCGTCGATGAGATCTACCAGCAGTACCTCCAGGACCCGAACTCGGTAGACCGAGCCTGGTGGGACTTTTTCGCCGACTACAAGCCCGGTACCGAGGTGACCCCAGTGACCCAGGCCGCGACCCAGGCCGGCCCCACGCCGACCCCTGCCGCTGCCCCCGCGCCCGCCGCAGCTGCTGCGCCGGCCGCACCCGCCGCCGCCCCGGCCGCTCCGGCCCCGGCCGCTCCGGCCCCGGCCGCCGCCGCCCCGCTCGCCGCCGCGCCCGCCGCGCCCCCGGCCCCCAAGGCCGCCGCCCCGGCCGCGCCCGCCGCTCCCGCCGCGGCCGGCCCCGAGCTGGTCCAGCTGCGCGGCCCGGCCAAGGCCGTCGCCACCAACATGGACGCCTCGCTGGAGGTGCCGACCGCCACCTCGGTCCGCGCCGTCCCGGCGAAGCTGTTGATCGACAACCGCATCGTCATCAACAACCACCTGCAGCGCGCCCGCGGTGGCAAGGTCTCCTTCACTCACCTGATCGGTTACGCCCTGGTCCAGGCCATCAAGGCCGCCCCGGGCATGAACCACAGCTACAAGGTGGAGGACGGCAAGGCCTTCCTGGTCAAGCCGGAGCACGTCAACCTCGGCCTGGCGATCGACCTGGTCAAGCCGAACGGCGACCGCCAGCTCGTCGTCGCCGCCATCAAGAAGGCCGAGACCCTCGACTTCTTCGGCTTCTGGCAGGCCTACGAGGACATCGTCCGCCGGGCCCGCGCCAACAAGCTGACCATGGACGACTTCACCGGCGTCACGGTCTCGCTGACCAACCCCGGCGGCATCGGCACCGTGCACTCCGTGCCGCGCCTGATGCAGAACCAGGGCACCATCGTCGGCGTCGGCGCCATGGAGTACCCGGCCGAGTTCCAGGGCTCCGCCCCGGAGACCCTGTCCCGCCTGGGCGTCTCCAAGATCATGACGCTGACCTCGACCTACGACCACCGCGTCATCCAGGGCGCGGCGTCCGGCGAGTTCCTGCGCGAGATCCACCGCCTGCTGCTCGGCGAGAACGGCTTCTACGACGAGATCTTCGAGTCGCTGCGGATCCCGTACGAGCCGGTCCGCTGGGCCACCGACGTCGCCACCACCCACGACGACGAGGTCAACAAGACCGCGCGCGTCATGGAGCTGATCCACTCCTACCGGGTCCGCGGTCACCTGATGGCCGACACCGACCCGCTGGAGTACAAGCAGCGCAAGCACCCCGACCTGGACGTCACCACCCACGGCCTCACCCTGTGGGACCTGGAGCGCGAGTTCGCGGTCGGCGGCTTCGGCGGCCAGAAGATGATGAAGCTCCGCGACATCCTCGGCCTGCTGCGCAACACCTACTGCCGCACCGTCGGCATCGAGTACATGCACATCCAGGACCCGAAGCAGCGCAAGTGGCTGCAGGAGCGCCTGGAGAAGCCGTACTCGAAGCCGGAGCGCGAGGAGCAGCTGCGGATCCTGCGCCGGCTGAACTCGGCGGAGGCCTTCGAGACCTTCCTGCAGACCAAGTACGTCGGCCAGAAGCGCTTCTCGCTGGAGGGCGGTGAGTCGCTGATCGCGCTGCTGGACGCGACCATCGACTCCGCCGCCGAGCACCGCCTGGACGAGGCCGTCATCGGCATGGCCCACCGCGGCCGCCTGAACGTGCTGGCCAACATCGTCGGCAAGCCGTACGGCAAGATCTTCGGCGAGTTCGAGGGCAACCTCGACCCGAAGTCGATGCACGGCTCCGGCGACGTCAAGTACCACCTGGGCGCCGAGGGCACCTTCACCGGCCTGGACGGCGAGACCATCAAGGTCTCGCTCGCCGCGAACCCCTCCCACCTGGAGGCCGTGGACCCGGTCGTCGAGGGCATCGCCCGCGCCAAGCAGGACATCCTGGACCAGGGCGGCACCACCTTCCCGGTGCTGCCGATCCAGATCCACGGCGACGCGGCCTTCGCCGGCCAGGGCGTCGTCGCGGAGACCCTGAACATGTCGCAGCTGCGCGGCTACCGCACCGGCGGCACCGTGCACGTCGTGGTGAACAACCAGGTCGGCTTCACCGCCGCCCCGGCGTCCTCGCGCTCCTCGATGTACTGCACCGACGTGGCCCGCATGATCGAGGCCCCGATCTTCCACGTGAACGGCGACGACCCGGAGGCCGTGGTCCGCGTCGCGCGGCTCGCCTTCGAGTTCCGCCAGGCGTTCCACAAAGACGTCGTGATCGACCTCATCTGCTACCGCCGCCGCGGTCACAACGAGGCCGACAACCCGTCGTTCACCCAGCCGCTGATGTACGACCTGATCGACAAGAAGCGCTCGGTGCGCAAGCTGTACACCGAGGGCCTGATCGGTCGCGGCGACATCACCATGGAAGAGGCGGAGCAGGCGCTCCAGGACTTCCAGGGCCAGCTGGAGAAGGTCTTCGCCGAGGTCCGCGACGCCGCCCAGGCGCCGGCCCCGACCTCCGGCGGCAAGCCGCAGGCCGACTTCCCGGTCAACATCCAGACCGGCATCTCCCAGGAGATGGTCAAGCGGATCGCCGCCTCGCAGGTCAACCTGCCGGACTGGCTGACCGTCCACCCGCGCCTGCTGCCGCAGCTGCAGCGCCGCGCCGCCTCGGTCGAGGACAACACCATCGACTGGGCGATGGGCGAGACCCTCGCCATCGGCTCGCTGCTCATGGAGGGCCACCCGGTCCGCCTGGCCGGCCAGGACAGCCGCCGCGGCACCTTCGGCCAGCGGCACGCCGTGCTGATCGACCGCAAGACCGGCGAGGACTACACCCCGCTGCAGTACCTCACCGAGGACCAGGCCCGCTACACCGTCTACGACAGCCTGCTGTCGGAGTACGCGGCCATGGGCTTCGAGTACGGCTACTCGCTGACCCGCCCGAACGCGCTGGTCATGTGGGAGGCGCAGTTCGGCGACTTCGTCAACGGCGCGCAGACCATGGTGGACGAGTACATCGCCTCCGCCGAGCAGAAGTGGGGCCAGCACTCCGGCGTCACCCTGCTGCTGCCGCACGGCTACGAGGGCCAGGGGCCGGACCACTCGTCCGCCCGCCCGGAGCGTTTCCTGCAGATGTGCGCGCAGGACAACATGACGGTCGCGATGCCGACCCTGCCGTCGAACTACTTCCACCTGCTGCGCTGGCAGGCGCACAACCCGCACCACAAGCCGCTGGTCGTCTTCACCCCGAAGTCGATGCTGCGTCTCAAGGCCGCGGCGAGTGCGACCGAGGAGTTCCTGTCCGGCTCGTTCCGCCCGGTCATCGGCGACACCACCGTCGACCCGGCGCAGGTCCGCAAGGTGGTCATCACCGCCGGCAAGTTCTACTACGACGTGGCGGCCGCCCGCGCCGAGCGCGGTGTCACCGACACCGCGATCGTCCGGGTCGAGCGGCTCTACCCGCTGCCGGTGGCCGAGCTCCAGGAGGAGCTGGCCCGCTACGGCGACAACGTCCAGTTCGTCTGGGCGCAGGAGGAGCCGGCCAACCAGGGTGCCTGGCCGTTCATCGCGATGAACCTGGTCGACCACCTCCAGGTCGTCATCGGCCGCAGCGGCGGCGACGCCCGCCTGCGCCGGGTCGCCCGCACCGCGGCCTCGTCGCCGGCGGTCGGCTCCGCCAAGCGGCACGCGGCCGAGCAGCAGGCGCTGCTGGAGGAGATCTTCGCGCTCTGACGCGCGCAGGCTCCACGGCACCACCGACGCCCGCGGCCCCGTCCCCCGACCAGGGGGGGCGGGGCCGCGGGCGTACCGGCCGACCGCCGCCGCACCGGTCGGCCGGCCCCGACTATCCTGACCGGGTCAATCCCCATCCGACCGGAGCGAACCGTGTACTTCACCGACCGAGGCATCGAGGAGCTGGAGAGCCGGCGCGGCGAGGAGGAGGTCACCTTCGAGTGGCTCGCCGAGCGCCTGCGCGAGTTCGTCGACCTCAACCCGGACTTCGAGATCCCGGTCGAGCGGCTGGCCACCTGGCTGGCCCGGCTCGACGACGAGGACGACGACGAGTGAGCCCCAGCGGCCGCTCGTAGCAGGGCCCGGGAGGCGACCGCCTCCCGGGCCCTTCGCACGTCTCCCGTAGGGGACGGCTCCGGGACGCGTCGGGGCCGGGTCAGGGGTGGGTTCCGGGGTGGAACCGCTTGCTTTTCCCGGCACGCGATATATCGTCTTTGGAAGAGAACGCGATACATCGCGATCCGCTACGGGAGGCGGCAGAGATGAGCCAGTGGACGATCGAGGAGCCGGGCAGGACCACGTTCGAGGACGAGGTCCGCGCGCTGCACGTGCGCGTCATCGACGGCACGGTGAACGTGGTCGCGGCCGAGGGCCCGGCCCGCCTGGAGGTCACCGACCTCACCGGTGACCCGCTGCACCTGACGCTGGTCGACGGCGTCCTGACCGTCACCTACAAGGACATCAACAGCTGGGGCGAGTTCGGCAGCTGGATCAAGTCGGTCGGCTCGGTCCGCAGCTTCTTCGACTCCTTCAAGCGCAAGCGCTCGGTCGGCGTCACCCTGACCGTGCCGGCCGGCACCGAGGTCAAGGTCGGCACCGTGTCGGCGCACGCCACCGTGACCGGCATCGACGGCCAGGTCTCGGTGCAGAGCGCCAGCGGCGACACCACCCTGGCCGGGGTCACCGGCCGGATCGACGCGAGCACCGTCACCGGCGACGTGGACGCCCAGGCGGTCGGCGGCCAGCTCAAGGTCAACACCGTCTCCGGGCAGCTCACCGTGATCGCCGGCACCGCCGACCGGGTCCAGGCCAACACCGTCACCGGCGCCGTCACCCTGGACCTCGACGTGGCCGGCGAGACCGACGTCAAGGTCAACACGGTCAGCGGCCCGGTCGTGGTCCGGATCCCCTCGCTGGCGGACGCCACCGTCGAGGCCGGCTCCACCAGCGGCGACGTCTCCAGCACCTTCGACGAGCTCAGGATGAGCAGCACCTGGGGCGCCAAGAAGATCACCGGCCAGCTCGGCGAGGGCCGCGGCAGCCTCAACGTCACCACCGTCTCCGGCGCGGTCACCGTGCTGCGCCGCCCCGAGTCGGAGGACGACGCCCCGGTGGTGGTCCGGGAGCTCCCGGCCGGCCCCGCCTCCGACGGGCCCACCGGCCCCGACCTCACCAAGGAGGCCTGAGATGAGCCCCGTGTTCGGCCACGGCCGGCTCCGGCTCTACCTGCTCAAGCTGCTGGACGAGGCCCCGCGGCACGGCTACGAGGTGATCCGCCTGCTGGAGGAGCGCTTCCAGGGCCTGTACGCGCCGTCCGCCGGCACCGTCTACCCGCGACTGGCGAAGCTGGAGCAGGAGGGCCTGGTCAGCCACAGCACCGAGGGCGGCCGCAAGGTCTACCGGCTGACCGACGCCGGGCGCGCCGAACTCGAAGCCCGGCGGGTCGAGTTGGACGAGCTGGAGCTGGAGATCCACGACTCGGTGGCGCAGCTCGCCGGGGCGATCCGGGAGGACGTCCGGGACAGCGCCAAGGACCTGCGCGAGGAGCTCTGGCAGGCCGCCAAGCAGGCCCCCCGGCCGGACCGCGCCGAGACCGGCGGCGACCCGTGGGCCGGGCCCTGGGGCGACAACGACGCCTGGCAGCGCGCCAAGGAGGAGTTCGCCCAGTTCAAGCGGCAGGCCAAGGAGCAGGCCAAGCGCGCCCGGGAGCAGGAGCGGGCCGCCAAGGCCAAGGCGAAGGCCGCCGAGGAGGAGGCCCGCCGGCTGCGCGAGCAGGCCAAGGCCTCCCGCACCGCCGCCCAGCAGGAGGCGCTGCGGATCAAGCGCCGGGTCGAGCAGCAGGTGCGCGAGCACGCCGCGAAGGGCGACTGGCCGACCGGGCTGGCCGAGGGCCTGTCCGAACTGACCAAGGGCCTGGCCGGGCTGGCCGACGCGGCCCGCTGGGGCCATCCGACCGGTGAGGCCGGCGAGGGCGCCGGGGCGGCCGAGCCCTCCGAGCCGTCCGAGCGGGTCACGGTCACCCGGATCGACCTGGACAAGGACTCGGGCGAGGACTCGGGCAAGGGCCAGGCCGGGCCGACCGCCACCGCGGACCTGCCGCCGTGGGCGCGCACCGATCCGGACGGCGACCCGGCCCGCGAACTGGAGCGGCTGCTCGACCGCTTCCGCGACCAAGTCCGCGACGCGGCCCGGGACGGCGCGGTGAGCGCCGACCGGCTGGCCGAGGCCCGCTCGGTGCTGGGCGCCGCCGGCGAACGGTTGAAGCGGCTGCTCGGCTGACCAGGCCGCCCGCCCGGGCCCGGTGCCCCCGACCAGGGGGCGCCGGGCCGCCGCGCGTCAGGGGTTGAGCACGATCTTGCCGAAGACCTCGCCCTTGGCGAGCCGGGCGAAGCCGTCCCGGGCCTCGGCCAGCGGCAGCACCGAGTCGATCACCGGACGGACCCCGCTGTTGGCGCACAGGGACAGCAGCCCGGCCAGCTCCTCCTTGGTGCCCATGGTCGAACCGACCACCTTGAGCTCCAGGAAGAAGATCCGGTTCAGCTCGGCGGCCTTCGGGCTGGGGCCGGAGGTGGCACCCGAGATGACGATGGTGCCGCCCGGGCGCAGCGACTTCACCGAGTGCGACCAGGTCGCGGCGCCGACCGTCTCCATCACCGCGTCCACCCGGTCGGGCAGCCGGGCGCCGCTCTCGAAGGCCGCGTCCGCGCCGAGCCCGACCGCCCGGTCGCGCTTGGCCTCGTCCCGGCCGGTGACCCAGACCCGCAGGCCGGCCGCCTTGGCGAGCACGATCAGCGCGGTCGCCACCCCGCCGCCGGCCCCCTGCACCAGCACCGTGTCACCGGGCTTGACCCCGGCGTTGGTGAACAGCATCCGGTACGCCGTCAGCCAGGCCGTGGGCAGGCAGGCGGCCTCCTCGAAGCTCAGCTCGGCCGGCTTGGGCAGCAAGTTCCAGGTGGGCACGGCCACCCGCTGGGCGAAGGTGCCCTGGTAACGCTCGGTCAGGATGGACCGGGGCTCCTTCGGGCCCACCCCGTGGCCGGACTGGCCGATCACCGAGTGGACGACCACCTCGTTGCCGTCCTCGTCGACGCCGGCGGCGTCACAGCCGAGGATCATCGGCAGCTTCTCGGCGGGCAGGCCGACTCCGCGCAGCGACCACAGGTCGTGGTGGTTGAGGCTGGCGGCCCTGACCGTGACCACGCTCCACCCGGGACGGGCCTGCGGCTCGGGGAGTTCGCCCAGCTCCAGCCCGCTCAGCGGGTCGTCGGCGTCGATACGGGCGGCATAGGCAGCAAACATGCCCCGGACACTAGCCGGGACGGCCGGGGCCGGGAACCACGCGTGAGTGTGACGCGTGTCCCGACTGTTACTCCCCCGCTTGTTACTCCCCCGCTCGCCTCCGGGCGCTCGGACCCGCTGCGGCTCGGGGGGCGGGGGAGCGGCCGTCGTGGCCGGCACGCTCCCCCGGCCCCGGGGGCCGGTGCCCGATCGTCAGATCCGGGCGACGCCCTCCGCGCGGGCGGCCTCGGCCACGGCCTTGGTGACGGCCGGGGCGACCCGCTCGTCGAACGGCGAGGGGATGACCTTCTGCGGGGTCAGCTCGTCGGCCACCACGGCGGCCAGCGCCTTGGCGGCGGCCAGCTTCATGCCCTCGGTGATCCGGGAGGCCCGCACCTGGAGGGCGCCGGCGAAGATGCCCGGGAAGGCCAGCACGTTGTTGATCTGGTTCGGGAAGTCGCTGCGCCCGGTGGCGACGACAGCCGCGTACTTGTGCGCCACCTCGGGGTGGATCTCCGGGTTGGGGTTGGCCATCGCGAAGACGAACGCGCCCTCGGCCATGGTCGCCACGACCTCCTCCGGCACGGTGCCGCCGGAGACGCCGATGAACACGTCGGCGCCGGCCAGCGCGTCGGCCAGCGAGCCCTTGAGCTCCGAACGGTTGGTCAGCTCGGCGATCTCGGCCTTGACGTCGGTCAGGTCCTCACGGCCCCGGTACACCACGCCCTTGCGGTCGCAGACGGAGACGTCGCCGATGCCCGCCGCCAGCAGCATCTTGGCGATGGCGATACCGGCCGCGCCGGCGCCGGAGATCACGGCCCGCAGCGAGCCGATCTCCCGGCCGGTCACCTTGGCGGCGTTCCACAGGGCGGCCGTGGTGACGATCGCGGTGCCGTGCTGGTCGTCGTGGAAGACCGGGATGTCCAGGGCGTCCTGGAGCCGGCGCTCGATCTCGAAGCAGCGGGGGGCGGAGATGTCCTCCAGGTTGACGCCGCCGAAGGACGGGGCCAGCCGGACCACCGTCTCGACGATCTCGTCCACCTCGGTGCAGGCCAGCGCGATCGGCACCGCGTCCACCCCGCCGAACTGCTTGAACAGGATGGCCTTGCCCTCCATCACGGGGAGCGAGGCCTCCGGGCCGATGTCGCCCAGACCCAGCACGGCGGTGCCGTCGGTGACCACCGCGACGGTGTTGGACTTCCAGGTGTAGTCGTTGACCAGCTCCGGCTGCTCGGCGATGGCCGTGCAGACCCGGGCGACACCGGGGGTGTAGGCGAGGGACAGGTCGTCCGCGTCGCGCACCGGCACGGTCGCCCGGATCTCCATCTTGCCGCCGCGGTGGAGCGCGAAAACGGCGTCGACCGGATCGTCGGTGTCCTGGGTGCTGCTGATGATCTCCGCTGCCACGATGACCTCTTCGTCATTGTTCCGGCGAGGTGCGCGGCCGACGGACTGGGCGCCCCGGCCGTAAGCCGGAAACCGGGTACGCCTGAGCGGACCCGGGGTCGGGGCGGGGGCGCTGCCGTCGGGTGGCGCCCTCGGATGAGGGTTTTTTATGGGGTCTTGTGTTGTCCGCTTGTGCTACCGGGCCGAGCGTAGGTCGGACCAAGGCATCGCACCTATGCCTTTTCGTCCTCGTCGCGCGCAGTTCATCGCCGTGCTGTCGCGTCGGCTGGGGCCCGGTGTCGGAAGCGCCGGGCTCCGGCGGCGGCAACGGCGCTGAGGCACGCGCACCCGCAAGTGTGAACGCAGATCCACGGGGGATCGGTGCCCCGGATACGGAGCCACGTGATGACTTCCGGTCCTGGGCACCCCGAGCCTGTCGGGGCTCGTCGGTCTGGTTCGAGCGTTCGGGGGTCACCCGGTACCGAATTCTGACACACCCGCTGCCGGGCCCGGCAGGGCGGGATGGCAGGATCGCTTGTCCGCCGTTCCGCGTACACCCGCGCGACACCGCAGCGACCACGGTTCCGCCCTCAGGAGCACCCTCATGCCTCACCTCACGCCCGCCCGTCGCCCGGCCTTCGCCGCGGCCGCCCTGGCCGCCGCCGGCGCCCTGCTGCTCACCGGTTGCGGCGGTGGCGGGCAGGCCGCCGCGAGCGACCCGGTCAAGGACATCCGCGCCAAGCTGCCGAAGGCCCAGCGCTCCGCCGGCGTGCTGCGCATCGGCATGGACGTCAACTACGCGCCGGTGGAGTTCCGCGGCCCGGACGGCAAGCCGACCGGCCTCGACCCGGACCTCGCCGCCGCCCTCGGCCGGATCCTCGACGTGCGGGTCGAGTTCGTGGACACCCCGTTCGACAAGCTGATACCGAACCTCCAGGGCAAGCAGTTCGACGTGGCGATGTCCGCGCTCAGCGACGTCCGCACGCGCCGCGACGGCCTGGACGACGACGGCAAGCAGGTCAACCCGGGCGTCGACTTCGTCGACTACTTCATCGCCGGGACCTCGATCGTCGTCCCGAAGGGCAACCCCAAGGGGATCCGGACCCTGGACGACCTGTGCGGCAAGACGGTCGCCTTCCAGCAGGGCACCACCCAGGACGAGATCGCCACCCGGCAGGTCGCCGTCTGCTCGCGCGCCGGCAAGCAGCTGACGGTGCACCGCTTCGACACCGACGCCAAGGCGCTGGCCGAGGTCGCCGCCGGCACCGCCGCGGCCGGGCTGAACGACTTCCCGGTGGCCGCCTACGCGGCGAAGACGACGGACGGCGGGGGCCGCTTCGAGGTGACCGGGGCCCAGTCCACCTCCAACCCGTACGGCATCGCGGTCCGCAAGGAGGACACCGAGCTGCGCGACACCGTGTCCAAGGCGGTGGACCAGCTGATCCGCAGCGGCGAGTACGACAAGATCCTCGCCAAGTGGAACGTGAGCGCGGGCGCGGCGCAGAACGCGGTGGTCAACGGGGGCATCTGACCCGCGCGCAGCGGCGGGGCGCGGGTCGGGAACGGGCGGGGCCGCGGGGCAGCGGCGGGGCGTCCGGGAACAGCACAGCCGGATCTGCATACTTATACGCAGGGTGACAGGGGCACGCGATCCGTCCGAATAGCGGACAGCACGAGCCCTCGTTATCCGATTTTGATCTGGATGAGGGCCCCCTGACCGTCATCAGATGGCAGGATTCCCCCCATCTCGGATCGAGCCGACCACCGGTCGAGGCGGTTCAGGTCGACGTCCACCTCGGCGGAGGGTGGCGGAAGCAGTACCCCGCACCACCCTGGGCGGCCACCTGCGCCCAGGCAACTGCACCACCCGGCAACGCACGTACGAAGACGTACCGCGAGTGACCACCCGTACGGCTCCGTACGGCCAGCTGCCCCGGTGCGCCGCTCCCGCGGCGCGCTCCGCCCGATTTCTCTCCCCAGGAGGAGATCCCCCTCATGACCGTCCGTACCCAGCGCACCCGCCTCTTCGCGGCCGGCGTGGCTGCCGTGTCCGTGTCCCTGGTGCTGAGCGGCTGTAGCAGCAGCAAGAGCAGCGACGGCAGTGGCGCCCCCAACGCCTCCGCGACCGTGAACACGGTCAAGGCCGACGACAAGCTGGCCGCCCTCGTCCCCGCCGACGTCAAGTCGGCCGGGAAGCTCCTGGTCGGCGCGGACGCCTCGTACGCGCCGGACGAGTTCAAGGACGACAGCGGCAAGGTCATCGGCATGGACGTCGACCTCGCCAACGCGATCGCCGCCAAGCTCGGCCTCACCGCCGAGGTCCAGGACTCCGGCTTCACCGCGATCATCCCCGGCATCCAGTCGAACAAGTTCCAGCTCGGCATGTCGTCCTTCACGGACAACAAGGAGCGCGAGCAGGTCGTCGACATGGTGACCTACTTCAACTCGGGCAGCGCCATCGCGGTCAAGAAGGGCAACCCCGGCAAGGTCGACCCGAAGGACCTCTGCGGCAAGAAGGTCGCCGTCCAGACCGGCACCACCCAGGCCGACGAGATCAAGGACACCCGCAACCCGGACTGCGCCAAGGCCGGCAAGCCGGGCATCCAGAACGACGGCGACAAGTTCGACCTCCAGACGGACGTCACCAACGCCGTGGTCTCCGGCCGCGACGACGCGATGATGGCCGACTCCCAGGTCGTCGACTACGCGATCAAGCAGTCCGGCGGGCAGCTGGAGAAGCTCGGCGACACCTACGGCGTGGCCCCCTACGGCGTCGCCCTCGCCAAGGGCTCCAAGCTCACCCCGGCCATCCAGGGCGCCATCCAGTCGCTGATCGACGACGGCACCTACAAGCAGATCCTCACCAAGTGGGGCGTCGAGAGCGGTGCCATCGACAAGTCGACCGTCAACGGCGCCGTCAGCTGACCCCTCGTACGCTTCATCTCTCCCCCGAGGCCACACCGTGAACTCTCTGGACAAGGGGACGGCGCCGAAGGGACGGCCTGAGACCATCAAGGCCGTCCCGGTCCGCCACCCCGGACGCTGGGCGGGCGCCGTCGTCATCGCCCTGCTCGCGGCGATGCTGCTGAGCGCCCTCCTCACCAACCCCGCCTTCAAGTGGGACATCGTCGGGCAGTACCTGTTCCACGACAGCATCATGCACGGGCTGCTCGTGACGCTGGAGCTGACCGCCCTCTCCATGCTCATGGGTGTGGTCGGCGGCATCATCCTCGCGGTGATGCGGCTCTCCCCGAACCCGCTGCTGGCCGGCACCGCCTGGGTCTACATCTGGGTCTTCCGCGGCACCCCGGTCCTGGTGCAGCTGGTGTTCTGGAACTTCCTCGGCCTGATCTGGGCCAAGCTGTCGATCGGCGTCCCGTGGGGTCCGGAGTTCTGGTCCGGCGAGACCAACGTCCTGATCCCGACCTTCGTCGCCGCGCTGCTGGGCCTCGGCCTCAACGAGGCCGCCTACATGGCGGAGATCGTCCGCGGCGGCATCCAGTCGGTCGACGAGGGCCAGACCGAGGCCGCCCACGCGCTCGGGATGAGCCGGTTCCAGACCATGCGGCGGATCGTCCTGCCGCAGGCCATGCGGGTGATCATCCCGCCGACCGGCAACGAGACCATCTCGATGCTCAAGACCACCTCGCTGGTCTCCGTGATCTCCCTGGAGGAGATCTTCCGGGCCGGCCAGGTCATCTACTCCCGGAACTACCAGAACATCCCGCTGCTGATCGTGGTCAGCCTCTGGTACCTGTTCTTCACCTCGGTGCTGACCATCGGTCAGTACTACATCGAGCGCCACTACGCCCGAGGTTCCAACCGAACCCTCCCGCCCACCCCGCTGCAGCGACTGCGGGGCCTGTTCGCCGGGAAGCCCGCCCCGAAGACCACCGCCGACGTCGTCCCGGGGCTCGAGGGAGGTGGTCACGTATGACCGATCTGAGCAAGACCCCCACCGACTCCGCGCCCACCGGCGAGCCGATGGTCCGGGCCGAGAACGTGCACAAGTCCTACGGCCTGGTCGAGGTGCTCAAGGGCATCGACCTGGAGGTCAAGCAGGGCGAGGTGTTCTGCCTGATCGGCCCGTCCGGCTCCGGCAAGTCGACCTTCCTGCGGTGCATCAACCACCTGGAGAAGATCAACGGCGGCCGTCTCTGGGTGGACGGCGAACTGGTCGGCTACCGGCAGAAGGGCGACAAGCTCCACGAGCTCAAGGACCGCGAGGTCGCCCTCAAGCGGCGCGACATCGGCATGGTCTTCCAGCGCTTCAACCTGTTCCCGCACATGACCGCCATGGAGAACGTCATCGAGGCGCCGGTCCAGGTCAAGGGCGAGAGCCGGGCCGAGGCCCGGGAGCGCGCGATGGCCCTGCTGGAGCGGGTCGGCCTGGCCGACAAGGCGAAGAACTACCCCTCGCAGCTGTCCGGCGGCCAGCAGCAGCGCGTGGCGATCGCCCGCGCGCTGGCCATGAAGCCCAAGCTGATGCTCTTCGACGAGCCCACCTCGGCGCTCGACCCGGAGCTGGTCGGCGACGTCCTGGACGTCATGCGCGGCCTGGCCGAGGAGGGCATGACGATGGTGGTCGTGACCCACGAGATGGGCTTCGCCCGTGAGGTCGGCGACGCGCTGGTGTTCATGGACGGCGGTGTGGTGGTCGAGTCCGGCAACCCCCGCGAGGTGCTCACCAACCCCCAGCACGAGCGCACCAGGGCCTTCCTCTCCAAGGTGCTCTGAGCCCGTACGCCCGGCGCCCGGCAGACGACTTCCTGCCGGGCGCCGACGTTTTCCCCGGCCGGGTAATAGGCTGGAAGCGCCCAGCCCGTTACCGCAACGGTCCGGGCCCGTTACCGCAACCACTGGAAGGACCGCCGTGGAGCTCGCCTCGTACGCCGATCTCGCCGTTCGGCTGGTGAACACCGAGGAACCCGAGCGCGGCACCGACACGCTGACCTCGGTGGACGCCGTACGCGCCCTGTTCTCCGACTCCTCCCGCGCCGCCGCGCTGGCCGACGAGTCCGACGTGCCCCGGCTGCGGGCGGTGCGGACCAGGCTGCGCGGGGTGTTCGAGGCCGCCGCCGAGGGGGACGAGATCCGGTCCGTCGACCTGCTGAACAGCCTGCTGATGGAGTACCCCGTCAGCCCGCTGGTCTCCGGGCACGACTACCTGGACGACGCCGGCCGGCCGCGCTGGCACCTGCACCTGGCCGACAACTCGCCCACCGCCACCGCGCACTTCAGCGCCGTCGCCTGCATGGGCCTGGCCGTGCACCTCACCGAGCTGGGCGCCGACCGGCTCGGCATCTGCCAGGCCGCGCCGTGCCGCAACGCCTACCTGGACACCTCGACCAACCGCTCCCGCCGCTACTGCTCCGACCGCTGCGCGACCCGCGCCAACGTCGCCGCGTACCGGGCCCGCAAGCGCCAGGAGGCCGAGGCGGCGCACACCGCCGGGACGTAGCGGCGGCCTCAGGGCTCGTCGACGAAGACCCCGAACCGGCGGGCCAGGCCCGGCACCCGGGCCAGCCGGGGGCCGAGCAGCAGCCGCTCCAGCCCCCGGCCCGGCGCCAGCCAGGCGGGGCTCGGCCGCAGCCGCAGCAGCACCCGGCCGAGCACCAGCTCGTCCGGGACCGGGCCGTAGCTGCGGCTGTCGCTGTCCACCGGACGGTTGTCGGACAGCAGCCACCAGCCCTTCGGACGGCGCTCGGCGGCCCGCTTCACCACCAGCAGGTCCTGCTGGAACGGGTGCCGGAACAGCACCACCGCACCGGGCCGGATCGGCGCGCCGTAGCGGACCAGCAGTTGGTCGCCCTCGCGCAGGGTCGGGACCATCGACGGGCCCGAGACGTCCACCAGCCCGAACGGCACCGCGCCGCCCGGCCCGCCGCCCTGCGGCTCCGTGCTCCGCGCCATGGCTCCTCCTCCGGGGGGACCGACCGCCCCCAGTCTGCCGTACGGACCGTCATCCGTTCGATGTCCGGACGACCCCGGTCACAGGTCCGTTCGATGTCCGGATTACCCCGGTTCCGGGTCCGTCTTTTGCCCTAGGCCCACCGCCCGGCCGCGAAACCCGGAGGCCGGAAGGGTAATCTCGGGCGCGGGAAGACGATCTAAGGAAGGACTCCCATGTTCTCTCGTCTGTTTGCACCGCGTGCCACTGCTCACGCCCACTGCGACCTGCCGTGCGGTGTCTACGACCCGGCCCAGGCCAAGCTGGAGGCCGAGTCGGTCAAGGCCACCCAGGAGAAGTACCAGGCCAACGAGGACCCGCACTTCCGCGCCCGCGCCATCATCATCAAGGAGCAGCGCGCCGAGGCCGTCAAGCACCACATCTCGGTGCTGTGGAGCGACTACTTCAAGGCCCCGCACTTCGAGAAGTACCCGCAGCTGCACCAGCTGATCAACGACACCCTGAAGGCCGCCTCGGCCGCCAAGGCGTCCACCGACCCGGCCACCGGCCAGGCCCTGCTGGACCTGATCGCCGAGGTCGACAAGATCTTCTGGGAGACCAAGCAGGCCTGAGCCTGACGCGTCGCCACCCGGCCGCCCCCGTCCGCACCGTCGGACGGGGGCGGTCGTGCGTTTCCCGGGCCGGTCCGGGTCTCCCAGGCCTGCCACCCCGGGAACGGATCCCGGTAAGGGTTGCCTGCCCTGAGTGGCTGTTATGCTGCCAGGGCGTCCGAGGGGGAAGTCCGGTGCGAATCCGGCGCTGACCCGCAACGGTGAGCGCAGTCCCAGCGACTGTGCCAGCCCGATCGCCCCCGGCCGCTGACCTCCCGACAACTCGCCGTGGACTGCGAGGGGAAGGCGCCCGGGCCCGTCCCCGACCGGCGCCCGCCCCGGCACACCCGTGGCCCGAGGCAAGGCGCGCCCGCACGTGAGTGACCCCGTTCGCCGAATACCGACCCTCCCACTCGCCCTCGGCCTCGCCGCCGCCCTGCTGCTCTCCCTGGTCTGCGGAGTCGCGCTCGGCGCCTCCGGGATCGAACTCCCGGACGTCCTGCGGCTGTTGGGCGCCGGGCTGACCGGCGGACGGCTGGACGCGGGCGACGCGGCGGCGTACGCGATCGTCTGGGAGCTCCGGCTGCCCCGCACCCTGCTGGCCGCCGTGGTCGGCGGCGGGCTGGCCGCCACCGGGGTCGCCGTCCAGGCCCTGGTGCGCAACGCCCTCGCCGACCCCTTCGTGCTCGGCATCTCCTCCGGCGCCGCCGTCGGCGCCAACGCCGTCCTGCTGCTCGGCGCCTTCGCCTCGCTCGGGGTGTGGGCGATCTCGGTCTCCGCGTTCGGCTCCGCGCTGCTCGCCATGGTGCTGGTCTACCTCGCCGCCCGCACCGCGTACGGGCTCACCCCGCTGCGGCTGGTGCTCACCGGCACCGCGCTCTCCTACGGCTTCTCCGCCGTGACCACCCTGATGGTCTTCTCCGCCGACCACGCCGAGGCCGCCCGGGACGCCATGATGTGGCTGCTCGGCAGCCTCGGCGGCGCCACCTGGGGCTCGGTGCCGATCGCGGCCGGCACCGTACTGGCCGGACTGGCCTACCTGGCCTGCGCCGCCGGGCGGTTGGACGCGCTCGCGATGGGCGACGAGACCTCCGCCTCGCTCGGGGTCGACCCGGACCGGCTGCGCCGGGAACTGTTCGTGGTCACCGCCGCCGTCACCGGCACCGTGGTCGCCGTCAGCGGGGCGATCGGCTTCGTCGGCCTGCTGATGCCGCACCTGGCCCGGATGCTGGTCGGCGCCGGGCACCGCCGGGTGCTGGTGATCGCGCCGCTCGCCGGCGCGCTGCTGCTGGTCTGGGTGGACATCGCCTCCCGCACCCTGCTGGCGCCCGCCGAACTGCCCGTCGGGGTGTTCACCGCGGTGCTCGGGGTGCCCGCCTTCCTGCTGATGATGCGCCGCCGCGGCCAGGCCTTCGGAGGCCGGCGATGACGGCGATGACGGCCCCGACCCCTTCGACCGGCGCCGAGGAACTGCGCGTCGACGGCGTCTCGGTGGAACTGGCCGGCGCCCGGCTGGTCCACGAGGTGAGCCTGGCGGCCGCCGCCGGGCAGGTGGTCGGGCTGATCGGCCCGAACGGCAGCGGCAAGTCGACCCTGCTGCGCTGCGTCTACCGGGTGCTGCGCCCGGCCGGCGGGACCGTCCGGCTGGCCGGCGACGACCTGCACGCGCTCACCGCCCGCGACACCGCCCGCCGGGTGGCCGCGCTGACCCAGGAGCACCCCGCCGAGTTCGAGTTCACGGTGGCCGAGGTGGTCGCCATGGGCCGGCTGCCGCACCGGCGCGGACTCGCCGCCGGCCCGACCGCCGGGGACCGGGAACGCTGCGCCGCCGCGCTGCGCCGGGTCCGGGCCGACCACCTCGCCGAACGCGCCTTCCCGAGCCTGTCCGGCGGCGAGAAGCAGCGGGTGCTGATCGCCCGCGCCCTCGTCCAGGAACCGCGCCTGCTGGTGCTGGACGAGCCCACCAACCACCTCGACATCGCACACCAGTTGGAGGTGCTGGCGCTCGCCCGCGAGGCCGGGCCGACGGTGCTCACCGCCCTGCACGACCTCAACCTGGCGGCGGCCCACTGCGACCGGCTGTACGTGCTGGAAGCCGGCCGGATCGTCGCCGCCGGGGAGCCCCACGAGGTGCTCCGCCCCGAGCTGCTGGCCGAGGTGTTCGGCGTCCGGGCCACCCCCGTCCGCCACCCCGCGACCGGCGCCCTCCAGCTGCTGTTCGACCGTCTCGTCTGACCGACCCGTGAATCCCCGAGCCGATCCGTGAATCCCCGAGGAACTCGTATGCGCACCAAGGCCGTTGCCGCCACCGCCCTGCTCACCCTCGGGCTGACCGCCTGCGGCGCCGAGATCGCCCCCGGCCCGGGCGCCACCACCGCCTCCGCCCACTACCCGGTGACCGTGACGAACTGCGGCGAGCGGCTCACCTTCGCGCAGAAGCCCGCCCGGGTGGTGACCAACGACGTCAACATCACCGAACTGATGCTCTCCCTCGGCCTCGCCGACCGGATGGCCGGCTACGTGATGCCCGACGACAAGGGGAAGGTCGACAAGGTGGCCTGGAAGGACGGCTACCAGCAGACCGCCTGGCTCTCCAAGAAGGTGCTCACCAAGGAGATCGCCCTGGACGCCAAGGCCGACCTGGTGTTCGCCGGCTGGCACTACGGCTTCGACGAGGGCAGCGGGGTCACCCCGCAGGCGTTCAAGGCGCTCGGCGTGGACTCCTACGTGCTCAGCGAGTCCTGCCGCAGCGGCAAGGGCTCCGAGCGCGGGGTGATGGACCCGCTGGAGGCGCTCTACACCGACCTGGCCAACCTGGGCGCGATCTTCGACGTCAAGGACCGCGCCGACCGGCTGATCGCCGAGTCCAGGGCCACCATCGCCGCCGTGCCGCAGCCGGAGCGCCGCCCGTCCGTCTTCCTGTACGACAGCGGGCAGGACAAGCCGTACACCGCCGGGAAGTTCGCCGCCGCGGACGAGATCATCGCGAAGGCCGGCGGGACCAACATCATGGGCGACCTCGCGGACACCTGGGTCACCGCCGGCTGGGAGAGCGTGGTGCAGCGCGACCCCGAGGTGATCGTGATCAACGACTACGGGACCCCGGGCGCCGAGGAGAAGCGGCAGTTCCTCAAGTCCTTCCCGCCGCTGGCGAACGTCGCCGCGATCAGGAACGACCGGATCTTCGTCATGGACTACGCCGACCTGGTCGAGAGCCCGCGCAACCCGGCCGCGATCAGCACCCTGGCCGAGTTCCTGCGGACCGTCCCGGCCCGCTGAACCGTCCACCGACCGGTCGGCCCTGGGCCCGGGCGGGGCCCGCGCAGTAGGCTCGCGGCATGATCCGCACCGCCGTAGTCACCGACGTCCCCGTCATCCTGGCCATGATCCGCGAACTCGCGGAGTACGAGAAGGCCCCCCAGGAGGCGGTGGCCACGGAGGAGCAGCTGCGCGAGGCCCTGTTCGGCGCCGCCCCGGCGCTGTTCGGCCTGATCGCGGAGGACCCGGCCACCGGCGAGCCGGTCGGCTTCGCGCTCTGGTTCCTCAACTTCTCGACCTGGCGCGGCACCCACGGGATCTACCTGGAGGACCTCTACGTCCGCCCGGAGGCCCGCGGCGGCGGCCACGGCAAGGCGCTCCTGCTGGAGCTGGCGCGGATCGCCGTCGAGCGCGGCTACGCCCGGGTCGAGTGGTCGGTGCTCGACTGGAACCAGCCCTCGATCGACTTCTACCGCTCGCTCGGCGCGGTGCCGATGGACGGGTGGACGGTCTACCGGCTCACCGACGAGGCACTCACGGCCGCCGGGAAGCGTTGAACCCACGCACGGAGTACGGGCAAAGCCCCTGCCACCCTGCGTCGCAATGCCTTACCATGAGTAACTCCCGCACCGGGTGCGGAGGACGCCCCCTCGGGGGACCAAGCAAGCACAGCGCGTCACCCAGGAGGCAAGGGTGTCCCAGATCGACAGCGATCTCGGAGTTCAGGACTTCGTGGAGGTCCGGCTGCCCGCGGCGGGGGCCTACCTCTCCGTGCTGCGAACAGCGACGGCCGGGCTTGCCGCCCGGCTGGACTTCACCCTCGACGAGATCGAGGACCTGCGGATCGCGGTGGACGAGGCCTGCGCCATCCTGCTCCAGCAGGCGGTGCCCGGCTCCGTCCTGTCCTGCGAGTTCCGGCTGGTCGGCGACTCGCTCAAGGTGACCGTCTCCGCTCCCACCACGGACGGCAAGGCGCCCGAACGCGACACCTTCGCGTGGACGGTGCTCTCCGCGCTGGCCGGCGAGGTGGACTCCTCGGTCGCCGAGGACAACACCGTGACGATCAGCCTGCACAAGAAGCGCGGCGGGTCCGCCGCCCACTGACCGGGCACCGAGCAGCACCCTGCAAGGGCCGTCCGCCGCACCCCGCCCGGGGCCGGCGGGCGGCTCCCGGTACCGCCCCACCGGCGGTACGACCAACGAGACGATGCCGGGGCCGACGGCCCCGGTGCTCCCGGAACGGAACGGGGGAATGGCCGTGAGTGATCTGGACCGTACCGGCCTCGCGACGGCGGGACCTGCCGTACCGACCCAGGCGAGCGTTTCCGGCCTCGCCGCCAACGACGAAGCGCACCCGAAGGACGCCCACCGGATGAGCCACCCGACCGAGCCGACGTCTGAGCCGACGCCTGCCTCCCCTCCCCCGGCGGAACCGGCGGAGGAGGGCGCGGACCTGCACGGCGCCGTGCCCGCCCAGGGCTCGCACCGCACCGGCGCGCCGGACCGGGAGGCCGCCCGCGCGCTGTTCGTCCGGCTGGCCGCGCTGCCCGAGGGCTCCCCGGAGCGCGTGGAGCTGCGCAACCAGCTGGTCCGGATGCACATCCCGCTGGTCGAGCACCTGGCCCGGCGGTTCCGCAACCGGGGTGAGCCGCTGGACGACCTGACCCAGGTCGCCACCATCGGACTGATCAAGTCGGTGGACCGCTTCGACCACGAGCGCGGGGTCGAGTTCTCCACCTACGCGACGCCGACCATCGTCGGCGAGATCAAGCGGCACTTCCGCGACAAGGGGTGGGCGGTGCGCGTCCCGCGCCGCCTCCAGGAGCTGCGGCTGTCGCTCACCACGGCGACCAGCGAGCTCTCCCAGCGGCACGGCCGCTCCCCCACGGTGCACGAACTGGCCGAGCACCTGGGCATCTCCGAGGAGGACGTGCTGGAGGGCCTGGAGTCCGCCAACGCGTACTCCACGCTGTCCCTGGACGTCCCGGACAGCGACGACGAGTCGCCGGCCGTGGCGGACACCCTGGGCGCCACCGACGAGGCGCTGGAGGGGGTCGAGTACCGCGAGTCGCTCAAGCCGCTGCTGGCCCAACTGCCGCCCCGGGAACAGAAGATCCTGGTGCTGCGGTTCTTCCGGAACATGACCCAGTCGCAGATCGCCGCCGAGGTGGGGATCTCCCAGATGCACGTGTCCCGACTGCTGGCCCGGACCTTGGCCCAGCTGCGGGAGAAGCTCCTCGTGGAGGAGTAGCAGGCGCAGGACGAACGGACGGCCGCCGCAGCGGGTGCTGCGGCGGCCGTCCGTTCGCGTTCGGGGCACTGCGGTGCGGGGCACTGCGGCGCGGGTGCGGGGCGGTGCGGGTGCGGGGCGGTGCGGGCGCTCAGCCCTCCTGCTGCTGCGCGTACAGGGCCGCCGTCGACCGCGGGTTCAGCAGCGCGCCGATGCCCACCAGGCCGAGCAGCCCGACCAGCACACCGACCGCGATCATCGCGCCGCCGCTCTGGATCATGTAGTAAGCGACCGGCAGGCAGATCGAGTTGGTCAGCACGGCGGGGCTGCGGCCCCAGCGGCGCTCCTTGAGCAGCGCCCGGGCGGCCAGTATCGGCAGCACCCCGAGCAGCACGATGACCAGGCCGCCGAACTCGTTCAGGGCCAGCTGCTTGGCCTGGCCGGACAGCGCGGAGACCATGTCCGAGACGCCGACGACGGCGAGCGCCGCGCCCTCCAGGGCGGTGATGGCGGCGCCCAGGGTGAGCGGGACCGGACGGGCGGGTGCGGGTGCGGAGGATTCTGCGGTCACTCCAGCAGGGTAGCCGCCGGTCGGTCCGTACCGCCCCGTAGGCTTTCCCCATGCGCGCTCTCCTGGTCGTGAACCACAAGGCCACCACCACCAGTGGCCGGACCAGGGACGTACTGATCCACGCGCTGCGCAGCGACCTCAAGCTGGACGTCGCCGAGACCCAGTACCGGGGGCACGCGCACGACCTGGCCCGGGACGCCGCCCAGGACGGCACCGTCGACCTGGTGGTGGCGCTGGGCGGGGACGGCACCGTCAACGAGGTGGTGAACGGGCTGCTGGCGCACGGCCCGGGCGAGAAGGTCCCGCGACTGGCCGTGGTGCCGGGCGGTTCGACCAATGTCTTCGCCCGCGCGCTGGGCCTGCCCAACGACCCGGTGGAGGCCACCGGCGCCCTGCTGAACGCGCTGGAGCGCGGGCACGAGCGGCCGATCGGACTGGGCAAGGCGATGACCGAGGGGCTGCCGGACCGCTGGTTCACCTTCACCGCCGGCCTCGGCTTCGACGCCGGCGTGGTGGGCCGGGTCGAGGAGCAGCGCAGGGCCGGGCGCAAGTCCACCCACGCCCTGTACGTCGGGCAGGCCCTCCGGCACTACTTCACCCAGCGTGAGCAGCGCCGCTCGGGCCCGGTGGCCTTGGAAATCCCGGGCCACGAGGCCGTTCCGGGCCTGGCGCTGACGATAGTCAGCAACACCTCGCCGTGGACGTTCCTCGGCAACCGACCGGTCTACCCCTCGCCCCTCGCCTCCTTCGACACGGATCTGGACGTCTTCGGCATCACCCGGATGACGGCGTTCGGTACGGCTCGAACGATCCGTCAGATCCTGCGGTCGTACGCGCCTTCGAGCGACGGCGCCCCGGCGGCCGGACCGTCCGGAAAGCACGTCGTCTCCTATCACGACGTCAGACACTTCACCTTGGTTTCCCAGGAACCCGTGCCGTTCCAGGTCGACGGGGACCATCTTGGAGACCGGAGTCGCGTCAGTTTCACAGGCGTTCGGCGGGCACTGCGTGTGATTGTGTGACCGGAAGGGGGGTTCGCCCTTCTTCTCGAACGCACAAGCCCCCTTCACTCCATGGAAGTACTGGCTGTGAGCTAGGCGACACCGAAGAATCAAAAATTCCTCCCCGAAGGGGGTTGTATCCGAGCCCGAGGTTTGCGAACCTCTACATGGCGATCGGGACACATCGCAGCGACGGCACCTCCGGAACCACAGGAGCGCCGACCGCGGAGTGCCCCTCGAATCGCCGAATCCCCTCCCAGCGCAGACCACCCGGGCCCGGTGGGCCTTTGGTCTCTTTTGCTGTTGTGGGATTCGTGAAAGCGTTCACATTCACAAGCCATTCGATTATGCCGATCGGGCCACCCCCCGCGGCAGGAGGAGTTGGACGACCATGGACTGGCGCCACCGCGCTGTCTGCCGCGAAGAGGACCCGGAGCTGTTCTTCCCGATCGGGAACACCGGTCCTGCTCTGCTGCAGATCGAGGAAGCCAAGGCCGTGTGCCGCCGCTGTCCGGTGATGGAGCAGTGCCTCCAGTGGGCCCTCGAGACCGGCCAGGACGCCGGCGTCTGGGGCGGCATGAGCGAGGACGAGCGTCGCGCGATGAAGCGCCGTGCCGCCCGCAACCGCGCCCGCACCGCCTGATCAGCAGCATCCGGTCACACGCCGTAGCACCAGCAGTAACCGTAGTACCGATCAACAACCGATCAACACATGATCAAAGGCTTCCCTGCTCCTCCTGGTGAAGCCTTCCGCACCAAGGGCCTTGCCTCGCGAGGTCCCGCGACACCGAACCGTCCAGCCACTTGATACTGTTCACTTAGAGCAATATCGTGGAGCTGAGGCGCTCACCGTGTGCAACGCACATGCGAGGTGCCGCACCACCCAGAGCCCCCGTTCCGGCCGACTCCCCCCGACGGCCGGAACGGGTTGAGAGGCCCTGTCGACCCACCCCCCCCCGGTCGACAGGGCCTCGTTTCTGTTTCCGCGCGCCTCCGCCGCACCTGCGCCGCGCCCGCGCCCGGTCTCCACTCCGGCTCCGCCACACCTGCGCCCCGCCTCCGCCCCGGCTCCACACGCCGGGCGCGCGGAGCGTGCACCCGGCGCTTCCACCACGCGCACGCCCCCGACGCGCAACCCGACGCATCAGCGCACCGGGATCTCCAGGATCACCTTGGTGCCGCCGTTCGGACCGGCCACCATGTCGAAGGTCCCGCCCAGCTCGCCGGTGGCGAGCGTCCGGACGATCTGCAGACCGAGGTTGCCGGCCGTCTTCGGGTCGAAGCCCTCCGGCATGCCGCGCCCGTCGTCCTGCACGGTGATCAGCAGGTACTCCTCCGGCCGGGCGCCGCCGTTCCAGCTGTCCGACCAGCCCTTGCCGGTCGCCGGGGCCCGCCCGCGCAGCGCGCTGACCTCCAGGTTGCCGGAGGCCGTCGGACCGAAGGCGTGTTCCAGCGCGTTCTGCAGCAGCTCGGTCAGCACCATCGACAGCGGTGTGGCCACCTCGGCGGAGAGGATGCCGAAGCTTCCGCTGCGGCGGGTCGCCACCCGGCCGTCCTGGGACAGCTCCATCGCCATCGCCAGCACCCGGTCGGCGATCTCGTCGAAGGCCACCTGCTCGTCCAGCGCCTGGGAGAGCGTCTCGTGCACGATCGCGATCGAGCCGACCCGGCGCACCGCCTCGTCCAGCGCGGCCCGGGCCGGCTCGGACTCCATCCGGCGGGACTGCAGCCGCAGCAGAGCGGCGACCGTCTGCAGGTTGTTCTTCACCCGGTGGTGGATCTCCCGGATGGTGGCGTCCTTGGTCATCAGCTCGCGGTCACGGCGGCGCAGCTCGGTGACGTCCCGGCAGAGCACCAGGGAGCCGGTCAGCGTCCCCTTGGGCTTGAGCGGGATCGCGCGCAGGGTCACCACTCCCCCCTGCGCCTCCACCTCGGTCTGCCGGGGCGCCCAGCCGCTGGCCAGCTTCACCAGCGCCTCGTGGACGGCCGAGCGGGAGGGCGGGGCGAGGTCGGCGGTGGCGCGGCCGAGGTGGCTGCCGACCAGGTCGGTGGTGAGGCCGAGCCGGTGGTAGGCGGAGAGCGCGTTGGGGCTGGCGTAGGTGACGATGCCGTCCGCGTCCACCCGGATCAGGCCGTCGCCGACCCGGGGGGCGGCGTCCATGTCGGCCTGCTCGACGCCGTGGTACGGGAAGCTGCCGGCCGCGATCATCTGGGCCAGGTCGGAGGCGCTCTGCAGGTAGGTGAGCTCCAGGCGGCTGGGGGTGCGCACGGTCAGCAGGTTGGTGTTGCGGGCGATCACCCCGAGCACCTTGCCCTCGCGCCGGACCGGGATCGACTCGACCCGGACCGGGACCTCCTCGCGCCACTCCGGGTCGCCCTCGCGCACGATCCGCCCCTCGTCGAAGGCGGCGTCCAGCAGGGGGCGGCGCCCGCGCGGGACGAGGTGGCCGACCATGTCGTCCTGGTAGGAGGTCGGCCCGGTGTTGGGCCGCATCTGTGCCACCGAGACGTAGCGGATGCCGTCCCAGGTGGGGATCCACAGCACCAGGTCGGCGAAGGAGAGGTCGGAGAGCAGCTGCCACTCCGAGACCAGCATGTGGAGCCAGTCCACGTCGGCCCCGGTCAGGGTGGTGTGGCGGCGGACGAGTTCGTTCAGCGAGGGCACATGGCGAGCGTAGCGCCGCGGCCCGGTGGGGGGCTCGGCGGACTGTCCGCTGGCGCCGGATGACTGTCCGGAGTTGTTTAGACCAATTCGCCGAGCTGCCTGGACAACCCAGATTGGTCTAGTCCACAATGAAAGGGCACCAAGGAGAGGCCCACCGCGCAACTGCCCTGACCGCGCGCGGCTTCTCCTCGGTCGGACGCCGCCGAACGAGGACCCCGCACAGTCCTCGATCGACACCGGCGCCCGACGACAGCTCCGGGCTGCGGTGCCGCATGGGTTGAGGGTCCCGTGTCGGCGCCGTGGCCCGTAGTGCTTTCCGGACCCGTTTCCGCCGCTCAGCGAACCGGCCCCCGTCCACAGCCTGTGGACGGGGGCCGGTTCCGTCCCCGAACGGCGAGCCCCCGCCCCGAGCCGAAGGGGCGCGCCGGTGCCGAAAGGGAGAAGGGCCAAGCCACCGACGAAGGAGGTGGCGCAGTGCCCGCCGACCGTCGGCACCGGGTCCGAGCGCCCCGGAGGCGAGCGGGCGAGCCCCCGCCCCGAGCCGAAGGGGCGCGCCGGTGCCGAAAGCGAGGAGCGACAAGCGAGGCACGAGCGCCGGAGCGACGACCGTCGGCACCGGGTCAGAGCGCCCCGGAGGCGAGCGGGCGAATATCAGCGCGTCTCGGTGACCTTGGCCAGGGCGCGCGGGGCGTCCGGGTCCTGGCCGCGGGCGATGGTGACCTCGTAGGCGAGCTGCTGGAGCGGCAGGATCTCCAGGATCGGCTGGACCTCCTCGGGCACGCCGGCCGGCAGCGCGAAGCCCGCCGAGGCGGCGTCCACCTGCGCCTGCTGGCCGATCACCACGAGGTCCGCGCCGCGGCCCCGCAGTCGGTCCAGCACCGGCTGGAGAGCCTCGCCGCCCTTGCCGTCCGGGACGATCGCGATCACCGGCGAGACGTTGTCCACCATGGCCAGCGGCCCGTGCAGCAGGTCGGCGCCGGAGAACGGGGTGGCCGGGATGTACGTGGTCTCCATCAGCTTGAGCGCCGCCTCGCGGGCGGTCGGGTAGCCGTAGCCGCGCGAGGTGATGACCAGGCGCTGGGCGAAGCGGTAGCGCTCGGCCAGCGCCTTCACCTCCGCCTGGCGGGCCAGCACCCCGGCGGCCAGGCCCGGCAGCTCCTTGGCCGCCGAGCCGTCCCCGCCGCGCAGGCCCTCGACCAGGAGGTAGAGCGCCAGCAACTCGGCGGTGTAGGTCTTGGTGGCCGGCAGCGCCTTCTCCGGCCCGGCCAGCACGTCGATGTGGAACTCGGACACCTCGGCGAGCGGGGAGTCGGGGTTGTTGGTGACGGCGAGGGTGATCGCCCCGGCCTCGCGGGCGGCCTTGGTGGAGGCGACCAGGTCCGGCGAGCCGCCGGACTGGCTGACGGTGATCACCAGGACGTCGGTGAGGTCGGGCCGGGCCCCGTACGCCGTGGTGGTGGACATCGAGGTCAGGCCGGCCGGCTTGCCGAGCAGGATCTCGATCAGGTACTTGGCGTAGAGCGCGGCGTTGTCGGAGGTGCCGCGCGCGGTCAGCAGGACGAAGCGCGGACTGCGGGCGGCGATCCCGGCCGCGATCTCGCGGATCTTCGGGGCTCCCTCGTCGAGGATGCGCTGGAGGACGGCCGGCTGCTCGGCCATCTCCGCCGCCATGATCCGGCCGGGGACGGAAACAGTCTGCGGGTCGGACATCTGGATTGCCTCCGATGAGATGGGTCGACCCCGCCCGGGCGGGCTGCCCGACGGGGACCTCTACGGCGGCGAGTCCGCACACTCGCTGCGATTCCTGCTGGGCAATCCTACGAGTGGGCCCCCGCCGCGGCACCCCCGAACCGGAGGCTGGACGGGGGCGGGCGGGGGCGGCGGGCGGACCGGGTGTCAGGACGGGTTGTTGATCAGCTGGTCGATCGCCGCGTCGGCGTCCTTGGTGGCCTGGTCGACGGACTTGCCCTTGAGGATCGCGGTCAGCATGTCGGGGATGATCTTCTGCTTCTCGACCGCGCCCCAGCCGGGGGCGAGCGGGGTGAACCAGGCGTCCGGGACGGCGTTGGCCGCGGCGGCGGTGTTGGGCTTGTTCTTCAACGGGTTCAGCTGGTTGAGGTTGTTCGGCAGGATGTCCTTGTCGGCCAGCGCCTGTTCGGACTTGGTACTGGTGAACATCCGGATCCAGTCGGCGGCCGGCGCCGCCTGCTGGGACTTGGCGGTGACGGCGAGGTCGGAGCCGCCGATGAAGGTGGGCAGCGGCTTGCCGTCCGGGCCGGGCATGGTGGCGACCTTGACGCTGTCCTTGAGGCCCGAGTCGCCGGTGACCGGCGCGATCACGCTGGCGGCCTCGAAGCCGTTGCCGTAGAAGGACGCGGCGTGCCCGCGCGCCATCGCCTCGAACTGGTTCTGCTCGTTCTGCGTCAGGTCGCCCTTGTTGTACTTGCGGACGAGGTCCACGAAGTGGCTGATGCCCTGCTGGGACTTGGCGTCGTGCAGGGTGCCGTGCCAGTTGCCGGAGCTGTCGAACTTGGCGATGCTGCCGCCGTACGCGGCCACGTAGCTCATCGCGGCGTACCAGTACGGCCCGGGCAGGTAGAGCGGGGAGAAGGTGCGGTCCGATCTGCTCCTGTCCGCGATCTTGTCCAGGGCGGTCATCAGCTCGCCCTCGGTCTTGGGGAACTCCCCGCTGCCGGTGGCCTGTTGGAAGACGGTGGAGTTGTAGACCGCGACCCGGGCGCCCGCGTAGTAGGGCACGCACCACAGCTTGTCCTGGTAGGTGCAGGTGTTGGCGAGCGCCTTGATCCAGCTGTCGGAGTTGTCGAAGGTGGTGCGGTCCACCGGGGCCAGCGCGCCGGAGAGCACGTACTTCATCGTCTCGGTGTTGCCGAGTTCGACCACGTCGGGGGCGTTGCCGTCGGCGATCGCCTTGTCGAGCTTGCCGACCTTGTCGGCCCAGCCCTGGTAGACCAGCTTGAGGGCGACCTTGGGGTACTTCGCCGCGAACTCGTCGTTGACCCGCTGGACCAGGTCCGGCCAGTTCTTCTGGGCGTCGTCCATCAGCCAGACGGTGACGGTGCCGGCGGCGGCCTTCGGATCCGCGGCGGAGCTCCGGCCGTCGCCCGAGGGTGATCCGGTCGAGGAACAGGCTGTCAGTGCGACGGCCAGCGCCACGATCCCGAGCGTCGAAACGAGCTGACGCTTCTTCACGCCATCCTCCGAGGGTTGTCCAAGAACGGTGGTGCCCGCCGACAGCGTGATTGGCGCCCGCGGCGGAGAGTCCTGGCGGGGGCGGCGAAGAGCTTCGAGGAGGGCGCGATACCACAACCGGTGAGTTCGATTTCGAACCGGTTGCATGGACTCTGGCCTAGACCAACTGTGGTGTCAACGGCCAACAGGCCTTGTTACCAAGGCTGTTGCCGACCCGTTGTACCGCGTGGCGATCAGTCGTCGGGTCATCACCCTCAGTGGGACTTAAGGTGGATTTAAGGCTGTCTTGAGGGAGCACGGTCATTCGGCGGACGCCCGGGTCGACACCGGGGAAACGCGACGGGCCCGCCATGCGACATGCGCATGACGGGCCCGTCGGCGGACGCCCCCGGCTGCGGCCGGCGGCGTCCGTACGGTCTCAGCCGACCGCTCCCGGCTGCCCGGTGAGCACCTCCACGGCCGCCAGCCCGCAGACCCGGGCGGCGCCGTGGGTGGCGATGTACAGCGCGCCGACCGGCTCGGACTGGGGCAGCCCCATCTCCACCACCGCGGCGTCCGGCCGGGCCGCCACCAGACGGGCCAGCGCGGCGGCCATCCAGGCATGCCGGTGGGCGTCCCGGACCACCAGCACCAGGCGGCGGCCCTGCGCCCCCGCCACCAGCTCGGCGACCAGGGCCTCCAGCAGCTCCGGCGCGGCCTCGGCCGCGGACACCGCACGGGTGCGGGTGCCCGGGAAGCGGTCGGCCAGCATGCCGGCCACGCCCCACGGGGTCACGTCGCCGACCGCGATGTTCGGCTCGTCCGAGAACGAGGCCACGTACGGGCGCTCGCTCACCGGCAGCACCTCGCGGCCCGGCGCCCGGACCACCTTGAGCGCCCGGCGCGCGGCCCGCAGGCCCACCGCGAGGTCCGGCTCGGCCTGCTCACCCTGGGCCGCGATCCGGCCCCAGCTGCCCAGCGCCCGGACCCGGTCGGCGGCGTCCGCCAGCCGCTCCTCGGTGAGCCGGCCGGAGCGCACGCCCGCCACGATGGCGTCGCGCAGCATCAGCACGGTCTCCTCGTCGGCCAGCCCGCCGCCGACGCAGATCGCGTCCGCGCCGGCCGCCAGCGCCAGCACGGTGCCCTCGCCCATCCCGAAGGTGTCGGCGATGGCGCCCATCTCGATCGCGTCGCTGACGATCAGGCCCTGGTAGCCGAGGCCGCCGTCGGCCGGGGCGGCGCGCAGCAGGTCGCGCAGCACGGTCGGGCTCAAGGTCGCGGGCAGCTTCGGGTCCAGCGCCGGGACCATGATGTGGGCGGTCATCACGGCCTTGGTGCCGGCCGCGATCGCGGCCTGGAACGGGATCAGGTCGCGGGTGCGCAGCACGTCCAGGTCGACGTCGATCACCGGCAGGCCGTGGTGCGAGTCCACCGCGGTGTCGCCGTGGCCGGGGAAGTGCTTGGAGCAGGCGGCCACACCGGCCGACTGCAGGCCCTCCACCCAGGCGGCGGTGTGCCGGGCGCACAGCTCGGGGTCGGCGCCGAAGGAGCGCACGCCGATGACCGGGTTGCGCGGGTTGGAGTTGACGTCCGCGGTGGGCGCCCAGTTGTAGTTGACGCCGGCCGCGGCCAGCGCCCGGCCCAGCTCGCGGGCGACGTCCCTGGTCAGCGCCGGGTCGTCGATCGCGCCGAGGGCGAGGTTGCCCGGCCAGGACGAGCCGGAGCCGGCCTCCAGGCGGGTGACGTCGCCGCTCTCCTCGTCGATCGCGATCAGGAGGTCGGGGTTCTCCGCGCGCAGCGCGCCGGTGAGGGCGGACAGCTGGTCGAGGTCGACCACGTTGCGGTCGAACAGCGCGACCGAGCCGAGCCCGGCGGCCAGGTGGCGGCGCAGCCAGGCGGGCGGCTCGGTGCCGACGAAGCCGGGCTGGAGGACGGTCAGGGCGTCCCGGTGGAGCTGGTCGCTGTCCGGGGCGGTGGGTACGAGGATGCTCACGGTGGCTCAGCCCTTCACGGCGCCGTCGGTCAGACCACCGACCGCCTTGCGCTGGAGGAAGACGAACAGGATCAGCACGGGGACGGCGAACATCGTGGAGGCCGCCATGGTGGCGCCCCAGTCGTTGCCGAAGGCCGTCTTGAAGGAGGTCAGCCAGAGCGGGAGGGTCTTGCCCTGCTCCTTGTTCAGCCACAGGACGAGCGGGAACTCGTTCCAGGCCGTGATGAAGCCGAACAGCGAGGTCGACATCAGGCCCGGGGCCAGCAGCGGGAAGATCACCTTCACGAAGGCCTGGGTGCGGGTGCAGCCGTCCACCATGGCCGACTCCTCCAGCTCCTTCGGCACCGCGGCGATGAAGCCGCGCAGCGTCCAGATGGTGAAGGGCAGGATCATCATCATGTAGAAGAACGTCAACGGCAGCAGGCTGTTCAGCATGTCGTTGTCGCGGGTGATCATGTAGGCGCCGACGGTCATGACCTCCCAGGGCGCCATCTGGGCCAGCATGATGACCAGCACGAAGCTCTTGCGGCCGCGGAACTTCATCCGGGCGACGGCGAAGGACGCCAGGGTCGCGATCACCAGCGAGATCAGCACCGCGCCGACGGTGACGGTGATGCTGTTGGTGACGTACGTCCAGAAGTTCGGCGCGTCCACCGCGGTGGTGAAGTGCTCGAAGGTCGCGTCGAGGGGCAGGAAGACCGGCGTCTTGCTGATGATGTCGCGGTTCTGCTTGAACGCGGTCGCGATCATCCAGTAGACGGGGAAGATGAAGAAGACGACGAGGACGACCGCGATCACGTTCGGCCAGGTACGTCCGAAGAGAGAGCGCCTCACAGCTCGTCCTCCTGCTTGATCACGATGCGGAAGTAGTAGGCCATCAGGACGCCCAGCATCAGGATGGTGAGCACCGCGATCGCGGCGCCGACGCCGTAGTGCTGGCTGCCCTGGCCCTCCAGGAAGGCGTGCACGGGCAGGGTCCGGGTGAGCTTCTCGGGGCCGCCGCCGTTGATCGCGTAGATCTGGGTGAAGGACTTGAACACCCAGATGACCTCCAGGAAGGTCGTGGCCAGGAAGAAGGGCTTCAGGTTCGGGAAGATCACCGAGCTGAAGATCTTCGAGGAGCCGGCGCCGTCCATCCGGGCGGCCTCGTAGAGCTCCTTGGAGATGGTGGTCAGGCCGGCGTACATGTTGAACGCCACGAAGGGGATGGACTGCCAGACGATCAGCAGGATGACGACGAAGAAGGTCGAGTACTCGTCGCTCATCCAGTTGTAGTTCGCCATCGAGTGCCAACCGAGCTTGTCCAGGCCCCAGTTGACGACGCCCCACTGCTCGTCGAACAGCCAGGTGTAGACGGTGGTGGCGGCGACCACGGGCATCGCCCAGGCCATCAGCAGGGCGATCGACAGCGCCAGGCGCATCTTCTTGCCGAGGTGGTTGAGCAGCAGGCCGACCAGGGTGCCGCCGACCATGATCAGCACCACGTTGACCAGGGTGAAGACGACGGTGCGACCGGTGACCGACCAGAACTCCGGGTCGCTCAGCTGGTCCTTGTAGTTGTCGAAGCCGGTCCACTCGGTCAGGTGCATCACCAGCTGGCGCCGGTTGAGGTTCTGGAACGACAGCAGGAAGGTCTTCAGCAGCGGCCAGCCGAGCAGGACGATGGTCGCCACGATGGCCGGCAGCAGCAACAGGTACGGCGCGGAGCGGGCGCCGAGACCGGGGCCGCTCGCGGGTCTGGTGCCCTTCGGCGCGGTGCCCCTGGCTCCGCCGCCGGCGGCACTGGTGTCAATCTCGGCCACCACAGCCTCCCCTGACTCCGGGGACTGCGTCCGCACCCGGTCCGAATGCACAGCCATCGTTCTCACTTCCTCACAGCCCGGCCACGACGGACGGGCGCCGCCCACCGGCCCCCCGCCGGGGGCCGGTGAGCGACGCCGCTCGATGCACTAGTTCTTCTGGTTGAGCCGCTTGGCGATCTCGTCGTCGTACTTCTTCGCGGTGGACGCGTAGTCGGCGCCCTGGAGGACCGCGGTCAGGAAGTCCTTGATCGGGTTCGGGGTGTTCTCGACGCTGGCCCAGTTCGGGGTGTTCGGGGTGATCCCGCCGACCGCGGTGGCGGCCTGGGCGGCCTTCGCGAAGTCACCGGTGAGCTGGCTGTTCAGCGCCGGCTTGTTCGGGATGTTGCCGGCCGCGGCGACCATGCCCTCGTTCTTGTCGTTGAGGGCGATCTTCAGGAAGTCCTTCGCCATGGCGGTGTTCTTGCTCTGCGCGGAGATCGCGAGGTTCGAGCCGCCGATGAAGACGCCGGAGGGCTTGTCGGCGGTCTTGCCCGGGATCGGGAAGAAGCCGATCTTGTCCTTCGGCATCTCCTTCTCCAGCGGGAGCTCCCAGCCGAGGGCGATCATGGTGCCGACGTTGCCCTTGGCGAAGACGTCCTTCTGCTGCGGGGTGGCCTCGTCCTTGTCCTTCGGACCGGTGAGCGAGTGGCTCTGCAGCGTCTTGTAGGTCTCGAAGGCGCGCTGCGCCTCGGGCGACTCCAGGCCGCCGACCCACTTGCCGCCCTCCTGCTTGGCGATCTTGCCGCCCTCGCCGGTGAGCAGACCGAAGTAGGTGTACCACTCCTGGCCCGGCAGGTAGATCGGGTCGACGACGCCCGGGGTGGCCTTGAGCTTGTCCAGGTCGGCGTAGAACTCGTCCAGGGTCTTCGGCGCGTCGGTCAGGCCGGCGGCCTTCCAGAGGTCCTTGTTGTAGGCGACCACGCGGTTGGAGACCCACCACGGGGCGGCGTACTGCTTGCCGTCCAGCATCGCGGCCTCGTTCTGGTTGGCGGCCCAAGCGTCGCCACCCAGCGCGGACTTGTCCTTGGTGATGTCGAGCAGACCGCCGGTGGCGGCGTAGCCGGAGGTCTGGGTGTTGCCCAGCTCCAGGACGTCGACCGAGCCCTCGGACAGGGCGGCGGTGATCTTCGGGCCGATGTCGGTCCACTCCTGGGCCTGGAAGTCGACCTTGGAGCCCGGGTAGGTGCTCTCGAACTCGGCCTTGACCGAGTCGGTCCAGCCCTTGGGGGCGGAGCCGGTCATGGTCCACACCTTGAGCGTCTTGCCCTTGTACCGGTCGGCCGACGTGGAGGACGAGGAACCGCCGTCGTCCTTCTTGCCGTCCGAGCCACAGGCCGCGAGACCGACGACCATTGCTGCGACGCCGACCGCCGCGATGAGCTGACGCTTCACGCCATCCTCCTGAGGGATGCCTGGGTTACCCCCGTCGGGCGGCTGCGGCAGACCCACGCAAAGCGGGAGGAAAGGTGCCGCGGACCCCTTCGAGCGGGTGGGGGGATTCATCGTTACCGGCCTAGTGGTGTAGACCAGATGCCTGGAGCTTGGCCTAGACCAATGGGCCTGTCAACGGCTGTTCGACCGATCTCGACCACCCGTTATCAAGCCGACACCGCACATCGTTCATCGCGTGATGAGGTATTCGTTCCGTAGCCATACATGCAACGATGTGGTCCGTTAACGATGTGGCGGGGCGGTAGAAGGCCCCGCGAGAAGCGGGAGAACAGGTCCGATGAGCAGCGACGGGGGATCCACCGCCCAGGCCGACGACCCCGAGGTGAAGAACCTCCCGACGCAGACCGGCGCAGATCCGACCGCGCGCGTCCCCAAGTACTACGGCCTCAAGCGCCACCTCCTCCAGCTCACCGAGACCCAGCCCGCGGGCACCCCGGTCCCGCCCGAGCGCGCGCTGGCCGCCCAGTTCGACACCTCGCGCACCACCGTGCGCCAGGCCCTCCAGGAACTCGTCGTCGAGGGCCGACTGGAGCGCATCCAGGGCAAGGGCACCTTCGTGGCCAAGCCCAAGGTCGCCCAGGCGCTGCAACTCACCTCCTACACGGAGGACATGCGCGCCCAGGGCCTGGAGCCCACCTCCCGGCTGATCGAGATCGGCTACATCACCGCCGACGACCGGCTCGCCCCGCTGCTCGACATCAAGCCCGGCGGCCGGGTGCTGCGGATCGAACGGCTGCGCCTGGCCAACGGCGACCCGATGGCCATCGAGGTCGCCCACCTCTCCGCCAAGCGCTTCCCCGCCCTGCGGCGCAACCTGGCCAAGCACAACTCGCTGTACGCGGCGCTGCGCGAGGTCTACGGGGTCACCGTGGCCGAGGCCGAGGAGACCATCGAGACCACCCTCGCCAACCCGCGGGAGGCCGGCCTGCTCGGCTCCGACCTGGGCCTGCCGATGCTCCAGCTCTCCCGGCACTCCTTCGACGCGGACGGCGACCCGGTCGAGTGGGTGCGCTCCATCTACCGCGGCGACCGCTACAAGTTCATCACCCGGCTCCAGCGGCCGGAGTAGCGGTCCGGGGCGGCCGTCCGAGGCAGCCCCGGACCGAGGCAGCCGTCCGGGGCACGAGCCCCGGGTGGGCCCCTCCCCTCTCACCACGGGCACCGGCGTGCGCGACCCGCGCGCCGGTGCCCGTTCGCGTCCGGATGGCGGGAAGTTGCGTCATATCGGGTGACATGGATCACCCCATGCTCTAGATTGCGCAGCCGTACTGACTGCCGATCACCGATGGTGCTGCCCGGCGGGCTACGGGGGTGCCCGGCACCTCCGGGGCTGCGGCGCCGACGGAACCCTCCGGAGCGGAGCAGAAGATGCCGTCTGACCAAGCCCCCAGCGAAGCTGTCATGCCCGAGCCGGCCGGGAGTCCCGTCCCGGCCGTGACCCCCGAGCGGGTGCTCGCCGGACTCGCCCTGCTCGTGCCGATCGTGGCGATGCTCTGGGTCTCCTCCTACGACAAGACCGACCCGGCGGTGGCCGGGATGCCGTTCTTCTACTGGTACCAGCTGCTCTGGGTGCCGGTGTCGGCCGTCTTCACCGTCGCCGCCTACCTGCTGATCAACCGGGACGAGAAGGCCCGCAGCGCGGCCCGCAAGGGCGGTGCGCGATGAAGGACGTCAACGTGCCGGCCCTCGTGGTCTTCGTGCTGTTCTTCCTGCTGGTCACCGTGATGGGCTTCCTCGCCTCCCGCTGGCGCCGCGCGGACGACGCGGCCCACCTGGACGAGTGGGGCCTGGGCGGGCGCAGCTTCGGGACCTGGGTGACCTGGTTCCTGCTCGGCGGCGACCTCTACACCGCCTACACCTTCGTGGCCGTCCCGGCCGCGGTGTACGCGACCGGCGCGGCCGGCTTCTTCGCGGTGCCGTACACGATCATCGCCTACCCGCTGGTCTTCCTGTTCCTGCCCCGGCTCTGGTCGGTCTCCCGGGTGCACGGCTACGTCACCCCGGCCGACTTCGTCCGCGGCCGTTACGGCTCGCGGCCGCTGTCCCTGGTCATCGCGCTGACCGGGATCCTGGCCACCATGCCGTACATCGCCCTGCAACTGGTCGGCATCCAGGCGGTGCTGGACGTGCTCGGCCTCGGCGGCGGGGCGGACGCCAACTGGTTCGTCAAGGACCTGCCGCTGTTCCTGGCCTTCGGCGTGCTGGCCGCCTACACCTACTCCTCCGGCCTGCGCGCCCCGGCGCTGATCGCCTTCGTCAAGGACGCCCTGGTCTACATCGTGATCATCGTCGCGGTGATCTACATCCCGCTGCGCCTCGGCGGCTACGGGCACATCTTCGACGCGGCCGCGGCGCACTTCAAGCAGGCCAAGGCCGGCGGGCTGACCCTCCCGGACAACAAGCAGTGGACGTACGCCACGCTGGGGATCGGCTCGGCGATGGCGCTGTTCATGTACCCGCACTCGGTGACCGGCGTGCTGGCCTCCAAGTCCCGCAACACCGTGCGCCGCAACATGGCGATCATGCCCGCGTACTCGCTGATGCTCGGGCTGCTGGCGCTGCTCGGCTTCATGGCGATCGCGGCGGGCGTGGGCAGCGGCGTCAAGGGCTACAACGCCCAGCTCTCGGTGCCGCAGCTGTTCGCGAACATGTTCCCGGACTGGTTCACCGGCGTGGCCTTCGCCGCGATCGGGATCGGCGCGCTGGTGCCGGCCGCCATCATGTCCATCGCCGCGGCCAACCTGTTCACCCGCAACGTCTACAAGGAGTGGCTCAAGCCCGCCGCCACCCCGGCCGACGAGACCCGGGTCGCCAAGCTGGTCTCGCTGCTGGTCAAGGTCGGCGCGCTAGTCTTCGTGCTCGGCATGGACAAGCAGGCCGCGATCAACCTCCAGCTGCTGGGCGGCCTGTGGATCCTGCAGACCTTCGTGGCGATCGTCGGCGGCCTGTTCACCCGCTGGTTCCACCACTGGGCGCTGTTCGCCGGCTGGGCGGCGGGCATGGGCTACGGCACCTGGCAGGCGTACGGGCTGGCCAGCCCGGCCACCAAGCACTTCGGCGGCAACGCGGCCGAGATCCCCGGCATCGGCGAGATCGGCTACATCGGCCTGACCGCCTTCGTGCTCAACCTGATCGTCTCGGTGGTGCTCACCCTGGTGCTGCGGGCGCTCAGGACGCCCGACGGCCCGGACGAGACCAAGCCCTCCGACTACAGCGCCGAGGCCGGCGGCGACGAGCGGGAGAACGCGCCGGAGCCCGTAGCGGCGCACTGATTGGCCGTGCGCGCGCCCTGTGATCGCGCCGCCTTCTCCGTGAACACTGGAGGAGGCGGCGCGATCATATGTATGAACAGGCGTGCACGCCGGGCACCACCAGACCGGACCGGCATCCGGCCGGAACCTGATCGACCCACGGGGAGCTCGCGGCCATGGCAGAACTCGGCACCACCCTCAACGGCCAGCACCAGTCCACCCAGCACCAGGCCACCCAGCACCAGAACCCCCAACACCAGCACCACCCCCACGTCACCGCCCACCGCCCGGCGGCGGCCACCCGGCTGCCGTCCGTGCTGATCGCCACCCGGCACGGCGAGTCCACCGCCAACGTCGAGTTCCAGCTGGCCGAGGCCGTCGGCGCGCTCAGCGTCCCGATCAGCAGCCGGGACGCCGACATCCCGCTGTCCCTGCGCGGCCAGCGGCAGGCCCAGGCCCTCGGCCGCTGGTGGGCCGCCCTGCCCGGCACCGACCGCCCGCGCAGCGTCTGGTGCTCGCCGTACGTGCGCACCGCCGAGACCGCCCGGCTCGCGCTCGCCCAGGCCGCCGGCCTCGGCGCCGTGCCCGTCACCCTGGCCGTCCGCTACGACGAGCGGCTGCGCGACCGCGAACTCGGCATCCTGGAGATGCTGCCCAAGGCCGCCATCGAGGCCAAGCACCCGGAGGAGGCCGCCCGGCGGCGCAAGATGGGCGAGCTGTACTACCGCCCGCCCGGCGGCGAGTCCTGGGCCGACGTCGCCCTGCGGGTGCGCAGCCTGCTGCGGGACGTCTGCGAGGAGGAGGCCGGCCGGCCCGTCCTGCTGGTCGCCCACGACTGCACGGTGCTGATGCTGCGCTACGCGCTGGACCGGCTCACCGAGCAGCAGCTCATCGAACTCGGGGCGGTGCACAACTGCTCCACCAGCCTGTGGCGGGCCCAGGACGGGCGGCTGCGGCCGGACCGCTGGAACGCCGTCGACCACCTGACGGGCGAGGGCGACTGACGGGTCGCCAGGCGTCGGGTCGGCAGTCGTCGGGCCACCAGCCGTCGGGTCACCGCCCGACCGCCGGGTCCGCGAAGCCGCGGCGGTAGGCCAGCGGCGTGGTGCCCAGCCGGCGCCCGAAGTGGTGCCGCAGCGCCGCGGCGTTGCCGAAGCCGCAGCGGGCCGCGATCGCGTCCACCGACTCGGTGGTGGACTCCAGCAGCCGCTGGGCCAGCAGCACCCGCTGCCCCACCAGCCAGCGGTGCGGGGTGGTGCCGGTCTCCTGCTGGAAGCGCCGGGCGAAGGTGCGCGGCGACATGTGCGCCCGGGCGGCCAGCTGCTCGACGGTCGCCTCCTGGTCCGGGTGGTGGCGCATCCAGTCCAGCAGCGGGCCCAGCGAGTCGCCGCCGCCCTCCGGCAGCGGGCGGTTCACGAACTGCGCCTGCCCGCCCTCCCGGTGCGGCGCCACCACCATCCGGCGGGCGATCCCCCGGGCCACCTCGGCGCCCTGGAACTTGCGCACCAGGTGCAGGCAGGCGTCGATGCCGGCCGCCGTACCGGCCGAGGTGACCACCGGGTCGTCGTCCACGTACAGCACGTCCGGCTGCACCGCCGTCCCCGGGAAGCGGCGGGCCAGGTCGTCGGTGTGCCGCCAGTGGGTGGTGGAGCGGCGGCCGTCCAGCAGCCCGGCGGCGCCCAGCACGAAGGCGCCGCTGCAGATGGACAGCACCCGGCCGCCGCGCGCCACCACCGCGCGCAGCGCCGCCAGCAGCGGCTCCGGGTAGCTGTCGCGGATCCCCGAGGCGGTGACCACCGCGAGGTCCGCGTCGGCCAGCCGCTCCGGGCCGTACGGGACGTCCACCGTGAACCCGGAGTGGGTGGCGTGCGGCCCGGGGTGGGCGCCGGCCAGCGCGAAGTCGTAGCCGGGCAGCCCGTCCGCGGTGCGGTCCAGGCCGAACACCTCGCAGGCCACGCCCAGTTCGAACGGGTGGACCTCCTCCAGCACCACCGCGACCACGTTCCTCAGCATGCCGCCCAGGATGCCCCGCCGGGCCGGGCGCCGGGAAGCCCCCGGCTGGCAGGATTTCGAGGCAACCCGGCGTTCCTGCCACTCGTCGGCCCCGGCACCGCCCGGCCACAGTGGTGGCCATGGAATCCGGCACCCTCGCAAGCGCACTCGCCCTGGTCGGCGCGGTCGGCGGCTTCGGCCTGCTCGGCACCCTGATCGGCCGCGAGCTCTCCCGCGGCCCCGCGGCCGGCCGCGACAACTACCACCGGCCCGGCGGCTACCCCGCCGACCCACACCGCGCCGACCGGCTGCACGGCGCCCCGGCAGCGGCTCCGGCCGTGCCCCCGGCCCGCGCCGCCGACGCCGCTGACCTGCCGCTCCGCCCGGCCCCCGGGCCGGTCGCCGTACCGGGCTCCGGCACACTGGCCCGATGGACTACCTCATCCGCCACGCCCTCCCCCAGGACCTCGAAGAGGCCGGCCGGATCACCGTCGAGGCCTTCGTCGGCGACGGCTACACCAAGCCCACAAGCGGCTACGTCGAGCTGCTCCGCGACGCCGGGCGGCGCTCCCGCGAGGCCGAGCTCCTGGTCGCCGTCGACGGGGCCGACGAGCAGGTCCTCGGCTGCGTGACCTTCGCCGTCGGCGGCACCGAGTGGGCCGACATCGCCACCCCGCAGGAGGGCGAGATCCGGATGCTCGCCACCGCCGCCGCCTCCCGCGGCCGCGGCGTCGGCGAGGCCCTGGTCCGCGCCTGCGTCGCCCGCTCCCGCGAACTCGGCCTGACCGGCATGGCCTTCTCCACCCGCCCCGAGATGACCGCCGCCCACCGCGTCTACGAGCGGGTCGGCTTCCGCCGCACCCCCGAACGCGACTGGGCCCCGTACCCGGGGATGGACCTGATGGTCTACACCATGGCGTTCTGAGCTCCCAGCAGCGGTTCACCGGCCCCTCCCCACCCCGGTGACAGGCAGACGATCAACAGGCGTCTTTTGATATAAACCACAGATCAAGACATGTCTTCGACACGTCGCGACAGTCGATCGACCGGGGGGACCCACCACATGGACGACGGGCCCGGCCTCAGCATGCCCGGAAGCGGCCCGACGCTCCAGGACATGCGCGAGGCTCGGGGCATAGAGGCCCCGACCTCCAGCCGCTACGCGATCCCCGCGCCGCCCCCCGTACCGCGCGGCCCGCTGCCGCCCTCGGTCCGTTTCAAGGCGGTCGACGGGCTGCGCGGCCTCGCGATCGCCTCTGTGCTGCTCTACCACACCGACTGGTTCCAGAACGGCCTGTTCGGCGTGGACGTCTTCTTCGTGCTCTCCGGCTTCCTGGTCAGCCTGGTACTGATCCGCGAGCTGGACCGCACCGACGGCATCCGACTCGGGGTCTTCTACCGCCGCCGCGCCAAGCGGCTGCTGCCCGGACTGCTCGCCACCATCATCCTGGTCGTCGGACTGTCCGCCCTGGTCAGCCCGCTCCGGGACGTCCGGGACCTGCGCCCGCAGGCGCTCGCCACGCTCGCCCAGGTCGCCAACTGGGCCCAGCTGTCCCGCGGCGACGCCTACTGGCAGCATTTCGCCTCGATCGACCCGCTGGCGGCCATGTGGTCACTCAGCATCACCGAGCAGTTCTACGCGGTCTGGCCGCTGCTGCTCCTGATGGTCTTCGGCCTGTGCCGCCGCTCGCTGCGCGCCACCGGCATCGCCACCGCCGTCCTGTTCGCGGCCTCCGCGCTCGTCGCCCCGCTGATGTGGAACGGCGGCAACAGCGACCGTCTCTACCTCGGCACCGAGACCCGCGCCGTCGGCTTCGCGGCCGGGGCCACCGCCGCCTTCGGGGTCTACCTGTGGCAGCGCCGCAAGGCCCGTGCCACCGCCGACGCCCCCCGTTCGGCCCGCCGCGGCGGCACCGCCGTGCCCACCCTGGTCGGCACGGCGGCCCTCGGCGGCCTGGTCTGGGCCAGCCTTTCCGTCGGCACCTACCACGAACCCTGGCTGTACGAGGGCGGACTGGCCCTGGTCGCGGCGCTCGCCGCCGTGCTGACCGCCTCGCTCTGCCGCGACCGCGGCCCCCTGGTGCGGCTGCTGTCACTTCCGCCGCTGCGGCTCACCGGCACCATCTCGTACAGCCTCTACCTGCTCCACCTGCCGGTGTACTGGCTGCTGCAGCACTACGTCGACGACATCTCGCCGCAGAAGCTGCTGCTGATCGGCGGCCCGGTCTCCTGGGTGCTGGCCTGGCTGCTGCACACCGCGACCGAGAAGCTGCGGGTGCTGCGCTGGCGGGCCTTCCCGGCCATCCCGCTGCTGGCCGTCACCACCGCGGTGGCCACCGCCGGGGCCTGGTACCTGCCGGCCTGGGTCACCCACGACATGCGGTCCGGACCGAGCGGCAAGCCGCTGGTCCTGGTGCTCGGCGACTCCTTCGCCCAGGACCTCGCCACCGGCCTGTACCGGGACGGCGACCGCTACCGGGTGGTCGACGGCGGCATCAGCGGCTGCGGGGTGTTCGACCCGGACAAGGTGCGCACCGTCTCCGGGACGGAGTTCGAGACCAGCTCCGACTGCCGGAACCGGGCGGCCGAGTGGGACCGCCAGATCGCCTCCGCCGCGCCGGAGGCCGTGGTGATCCACCTCGGCTGGGACGCCGCCGAGCAGTACCTGGACGGCACCTGGCTCAGCCCCTGCGACGACGACTACCGCAGCCGGTACCGCACCGAGCTCACCCAGGCCGTCGAGCAGGTCCGCCGGCGGGCGCCCGCCGCCCGGGTGCTGCTGATGAACGAGCGCGTCGAGAACGGCGCCATCAGCAAGACCTGGGGCACCTGCTTCAACCAGCAGGTCGGCGACTTCGTGAAGGCCGCCGGCGGCACCGTCCGGCTGGTCGACCTCGACACCTTCTACTGCCCGTACGACACCTGCGTGTGGAAGGACAAGGACGGCCACTGGGTCACCCCGGCCAACGACGGGGTGCACCTGACCCCGGCCGGCATGCGGTTCGTGACCCCGTGGCTGGAGAAGCAGATCGCGGACGGGCTGTCCGGGGCCCAGCCGCAGTCCCCGGCCGGGTCGGCGCCCGCACCGACCCCGACCGCGGCGCCGAGTTCCACCCCGACGCCCACCCCCACCCCCACGCCGACACCGACGCCGACGGCGAGCACCCGGCCGTCAGGTAAGCCGACCCCGGCCAAGCCGACCCGGACGCCGACCGCCAAGGGGACCCAGGGCGCCGGCGAGCACCCGGCCGAGCCCCAGCCGTAGCGGACCTGCGCCGATCCCCAGCCGTAGCGGACCTGCGCCGGGCCCGCTACGGCTGCGGGATCTGGTAGGTCTGCGCGAAGCAGTCGCGGATCGCCTTCTCGGAGCCCGGGCGCCCGGCGTAGTCCATCCGCGGGGTGTCCGGGGTGACCGGCAGGGTCGGGTCGATGCCGAAGTACAGCGACCAGAAGTACACCCCGCGCAGCTTGCGCTCCTGGGCGACCTGGCAGACCGCGGTGAACCAGGTGGCCTGGACGGCCTCGTTCACCTCGGTCTTCTTGTAGTACTCACCGGGTGTCTTGTACGCGCCCTTCTGCGCCGGGATGCCCACCTCGGTGAGCTTGGTGGTCGGCTGCGGGCCGGTGCTGCGCTTGTCGAGCCAGGCGTTCCAGCTGGCCTTGAGGTCGGCGATCGGGGCGTCGTCGTCGGAGTTCTTGGCCGGCGGGTAGGCGTCCGCGCCCGTCGCGTCGACGGGCACCGCGATCGGGCCCTTGGCCCAGTTGTCGAAGTTCGCGTCGTACGCCAGCTCGCCGTGGAAGGCCTTCCTGGCCTCGTCGACCAGGCCCTGCCAGTGCGGGTCGCCCTCCAGCGAGTTGAACTCGGTGCCGAGGGTGAACTCCGCCACGGAGTGCTCCTGGGCGGTCTTCAGGTACGGCGCCAGGAAGGCGGTGTAGCTGGCGAACCAGGCGTCCCGGTCGGTCGGCGTGATGTTGCCGCGCCACTTGAGGGTGTGGACGTAGTCGAACACGTCCTCGTCCATGATCGGACGCACGGTGGTGCGCAGACCCGCCCGGTGGGCGGCGTCCAGCAGCAGGGCGAGGCGCTCCGGGGTGGGCGTGGTCGGCCGGGCGGCGACGGCGTTCGACTTGGTACCCGTGGTGTAGTACGGGAACGTCACCGACAGGGAGTTGGCGTTCAGCCCGACCACGTACTTGACGATGCGGTCGACCTTGCCCTGGACGAAGTTGTCCGGGTCCGCCGGGTCGTCCAGCCAGTACACCTGCACGCCCCACTCGGGGCTGCCCTTCTTCCACGGACGGGCCACCTTGGGGCCGGTGTCCTCGACCGGCGGCGTGTCCTTGCCGAAGCCCCAGACCCGGCCCTGCTCGGTGGGGGCGGCGAGGTGGACGGTGGTGGGCCGCTGGTGGTCGAACCGGATCGGGTGGTCTCCCCACACCACGGGGACCGCCACGGTGACGGCGACGACGACGGTCGGCAGGATGAAGATGGCAGGGCGCTTCAACGGTCGTGACTTCCGATCAGGCCGGCTTGGCGATGACGACGAACTTGTTCTCCTCGCGCTTGAGGAACTTGATCAGCCCCCGCAGCCCGCCCCAGCCCTCCAGGAAGGAGAACACCGGGATGCAGGCCACCACGACGATCGGCTCCCACCACTTGCGCCGGTGGTTGGCCGAGGCGACCACGTTCAGCCGCAGCCCCTCCCAGTAGGTCCAGATCACGTAGGCGAAGTTGATCGCCCACAGCAGCACCACGGACTGGGTGACCGGTGAGGTGTTCCAGGTGCCGGTGAACCAGGCGACCAGCAGCACCAGGCCGACGTGCTGCAGCGGGCCGAGCACCCAGCTGACCATGCCCATCCCGATGAACAGCCGGTACCGCAGCGGGATGGTCTTGTTGAAGCAGAGCGCGACCAGGCCCCAGGCCCAGCGCTCGCGCTGCTTGAGGAAGTCCTTGACGCCGGCCGGCGAGGCGCCGTAGCAGCGCCCGTTGAACCAGTCGCTGCGGCCCGGGTAGCGCTGGCAGAAGTTCAGCGCCATCTGGGCGTCCTCGACGATGGTCTTCGGCCCGAAGTCCCAACCGATGGTGGCCTCCACCGAGGAGCGCACGATCAGCAGCTCGCCGTGCACTCCGGCGATCGGGGTGCCGGTGCCGGTCATCGCCCGGAAGCGGGCGATGTCGTCGGCCGGGCGGATCGCGTCGGCGAGCCAGGTGAAGGTGGAGACGGCGTTCTCCCGGGGGTACGTCAGGATGCCCTGCGCCATGTGCTTGGCGTCGTCCCCGGCCCGGCGCTGCCGGTTGACGAACTGGGCGACGGCGGCGGCGGTGTCCGGCCCGACACCGGTGTCGTCGTCCATGTGCAGCACCCAGACGTCGTCCTGCGCCTCCCCCTCCTCGATCCGCAGCTCGTGCGAGTAGTGGTTGGCGCGGGCCTTGAACTTGGTGCCGTTGGCCGTCTCGTACGCCTTCGGCACGGTCACCACCCGGATCAACGGGTGGCGTTCGGCCAGCTCGTCGATCTTCTCCGCGGCGGCGCAGCCCTCCTCGGTGAGGATGTCCACCCTCATCCAGGGGAAGTACGGCGGCAGGTGCTCGACGTACGAGAGCACCGAGCGCTCCAGCGCCGGGTAGGTGTCGTGCCGGCCGATGGTCGGCACCAGCACGATCAGGAAGTCGTCCTCGGCCGGCGCGGGCGGGGTCATCCGGTCCACCTGCCGCAGCCGTCGGCGGACCATCAGTACCCCCTGGAAACCGATCAGCACGCCGAACACCGGCATGCCCCACAGGATGGTGATCGCCCAGCCGAGCGGGGTCGGGTTGGGCACGTACGCCCAGATCGAGAAGGCGAAGATGATCACGAAGGCGGTGTAGAACGGCAGCACCCGGGGCTTCCAGGACATCTGTCGCTCGGCGAGCCGGGCGGCCTCGCGGGACGTGGTGAGCACCGTCCGCGCAGGGGCTGTGGACGTCATGGCGGAAGTCGTTCCTCGTCTGGTGTCGGTCGGTCGATCGATCGGTCCGGTCGGTCCGGCTCCGGTGGGGAGCGCGGCCGAGCGGTGGGCGGTCAGGCCTGCGGCGGACGCTGGGCCGGCGGCGCGTCGGCGGGCGGCGGCACGACCGGGCCGGGGGCCTGCGGGCCGGGGGCCTGCGGGCCGGGTACGGGCGGGGCGGCGGGCCACTGCTGCTGGACCGCGGTCGGCTGGTACGTCGCCGCCTGGGGCGGCTGCTGGGCGTACGGGCCCGGCGCGGGCGGCACCGCCTGGGGCGGCGCAGGCGGCCAGGCGGCGGGCTGGGCCTGCGGCTGCGGCTGCGGCTGCTGGTACCACACCGGCTGGGCCGGCGGCTGCTCCGGCCACCCGGGCTGCGGTTGCCCGGGCTGTAGCTGGCCCGGCTGCGGCACTCCGTACGGCCCCGGCAGCGGCCCGCCCGGAGCCGCGCTCTGCGCGGGCGGCCAGGCCGTCCCGGCCGAAGAGCCCTCCGCCTGCTCCCGCCACTTGGAGCGGGCGAGCAGCACGATCAGCGTCGCCGTGACGACCACACCGAGCGCGAAGGTGGCGAGCTTCAGTCCGCCCTCGGTCGTCCCCGTGAACCACTGCCGCTGCGGTTCGTCCAGCAGCGCGCCGGTCAGGCTGCGCACCCGGTTGTAGCCCTCGACCAGTGCCACGCCCGCCGCCACGCCGAGCGCCCAGTCGCGCCCGCGCAGCAGCAGGATGCCCGCGGCCAGGTACAGCAGGCCGTAGTTGAGGCTCCCGGTCTCGGCGTCCACCGAGGTCCCGCCGTAGTAGAAGATGCCCTTGAGGTAGGTCGCGAAGCCGACCTGCCCGAAGCAGTTGTAGGCCGCCCAGCCGAGCAGCACCACGCCCCAGCCGACCGCCAGGCCACCGGCCCCGCGTATCGGACGTGTCTGTGTCATCCCCGCACCCCGCCCCTCCGGTCCTCTTCCGACCGTCCGCCGAACCCTCGGGTTTCGCCGCCACAGGATGCCACACGGCACAACGGACCCGGAATTCCGCCGGTTCAACGGCTCCGGACCGGTCAGCGGACGTGCAGCCCGCCCCAGTCGAGGCTCCCGCCGGACGGCCCGGAGCCGCCGGTGATCGCCAGCGGGCTGTGGTAGGTGGCGTTGACGTCCGCCCCGGAGTTCCGCGGCTGGTCCGGGGCCAGGTTGTCGGAGGTGAGGGACTGCCCCCAGACCGTCCAGATCGTCCAGGGGGTGCGGCTGAGGGTGTCCGGCTGGCGGGAGTTGACCGGCACGGCGAAGGACTCGGCGAGCATCCTCGGCTTGTGGTAGGCGGCGAGCCCGTCGTAGTAGCGCTTGGTCCACACCTCGCCGGTGCCGATCGGGTGCGCCGGGCTGCCGCTGTAGTCGTCCACCCCCACCACGTCGACGTACTGGGAGCCCGGGTAGTAGTCCCACGGGTCCACGCCCGGGGCGCCGTCCCAGGACACCGGCGTCCAGACGAACAGCAGGTTGTGCAGGCCCCTGGTCTCCACCAGGTACTTGTAGGTGATCCGCCACAGCGCCTGGTAGTCGGCCGGCTTCTGGCCCGCCCACCAGAACCGGCTGGCACAGTCCTGGACGTTCATCTCGTGGTAGGGGCGCAGCAGCACCGGCACGTCGTGGGCGGCCAGGTACTCCAGGTGGTCGGCCAGGTAGGACAGGTCGGTGATCAGTGCGCGGTACTCGGGGGTGTCGCCCCCGGCGTCCACGACCCGGCCGAACCAGCCCGGGTCCTTGGCCGCCGGGGAGTTCGAACAGAGCACCCGGTCGAAGGACTTGACGCCGGACCCGGGATAGGGCTCGTGGAAGGACATGCCGACGATTCCGGCCGGGGCCCCGCCGTTGTCCGGCAGTGCGGTGGTGCTGCCGTCGCAGTTCTGCTGGACACCGGAGCCGTCGTAGGTGCCGTCGTCGGCGCGCGGGTGGCCGGACCAGACGGCGGTCATCAGGTCGACGGCGTCGTCGGTGTACTGCCAGCCGGCGCGGCAGGTGGGCCAGCGGCCGGCCGAGTAGGAGCGCGGGTTGCCGACGCCCCAGGCGTTCTGGCCGTAGCCGGGGCCGAGGTCGGTCTCCATGAAGCCGGGCAGCCGGCCGGTGATGTCGGCGGCCTTCTTGTAGTAGTAACCGACCTGCTTGGTGCCCCGGTAGTCGCCGTACTCGGGGTTGTTGCGCTCGTTGTGCGCCTCGACGTGCTGGCCGATCACCGTGCCGCCGCTGTGCCCGGTGCGGGCCTGGGCCTCCAGGTCCGCGAGGAACTGCTGGACGGCGCGGGCGTTCGGCGAGGCCTGCGGATCCCGGGCCAGCAGGTCCCGGCCCACGTCCGGCGGCAGGGTGCGGCCGGGGGCGCCGACCGACACCGGCACCCGAATGGGCAGTCCGACCTCGGTCCGGTCGTCGCGGTCCAGCAGCACGAGACTGCCGGCGGCGACCACGACACCGGCCGCGGCCAGGACGGCCGGCTTACCGCGCAGGGCTCTGGGCAGGGCCACGACCGCTCCTCCGGTTTCTCGCCGGCGCCGACCCCCACGGACGCAACCGGAACACGCGTACGAATGACTCCGACGAGAGCCTGCCACACTCCCCCGGTCCCGGCGAACAGGTCCGCCGGGACCGGGGTGTCACAGCGGGTCAGCCGGTCGCGGCGGCCGTCGGCGTGCCCTGCGAACCCGGCGTGGCCGAGCCTGCCGCCTTGGCCCGCTGGAGCAACTGGGCCTTCACGTGCTCGGCGAACCCGGAAGCCGCCGCCGTCGCGGTGGCGTCAGGGGCGTTGCCGCCCTTCGCCGAGCCCTCGACGGTGAAGTAGGCGTACCGGCCCAGGCTGCTGTGCGTGCCGGTGCAGCCGGGGTTGGCACAGAACGCCGGGGCGCCCGGCGCGGGCAGGCCCTTGAGCTGCCCGGTGTAGTTCTTGATCGCCGTCTCGGCCTGGATCTTGTGGTCGAAGACCGCGACGCCGACGGTCACCGCGCTGTCGCCGGAGACGTACGTCGCCCGGAGCACCTTCTGGCAGCCCTGGTCCCCGAGGACCTTGCCGAGCCCGCCGGTGGTGGAGTTGCCGTCCCAGCAGGGCTGGTCCAGCGAGACCACGGTCCGGTTCCAGGACACGCCGTTGACCGTCACCTGCAGCGCGGAGAACAGGGCCCCCGCATCCTGCGGCGCCGGGTCGGTGGCGGCCTCCCAGATCGGCTTCGACGGGTCCTCCGGCTGCCCGCCCGGGGTCGCGCCGCCGTTCGACGGGCCGGGGGTCGGCTTGCCCGAGGCGGGTGCGGTCGCGACCGCACCGCCGCCGGGCTTGGCCGGGTCGTCCTTCTTGCCGAACAGCAGCACTCCACCCGCGACCAGACCGCCCACCAGGACGACGGCCACCGCGCTGCCGATGATCTTCACCCGGCGCTTGCGCCTGGCCTCGGCCTCGTTGCGGTCCGCCAGCGCCGCCCAGTCCGGCTCGACGCGCTGCGGCGGGACCGGCTGCTGAGGCGCGACCGGCTGCTGCGGAGGGCCCGGCTGCTGCGGAGGCTGCTGCCACTGCGGCTGCGGAGCCGGCGGCTGAACCGGCTGGGGCACCGGCGGGACGGGCTGGGAGAACGGCTGCGCGGCCGGCGCCACCGGTCCGTACGAGGCCGGCGGCGGGCCGAAACCACCGCCCGGCGGCGGCACCGGACCCGGCCCCACCGGCTGCTGATTCTGTGCGCCCCCCGACCCGGCGGGAGGCGTCCCCTGCGGCCCGTGCCCAGGTACACCAGTTCCGTCGCTCATGCGCCCAGATCGTAGGGCATGACCCTCACCGCCCCTCGGCCCGGTGACCGTTCCGTATCGAAACCCGGACGCCCGGCGCGCCGGCCCCGGGTGTCCGACACCCGGATCCGAGGCGTCCGGCGGGCGGCCGCGACACGTCCGGAGCGTGCTTCCGGGCCTCGGACGACCACGAACCGCCACCGGCCCGGGCACAACCCGTCATCGCGACAACACACCACGCCGCACTACATGTGGTGTCGCATCGAGGAGACACCACTACATGTATGCTCGCTTCTGCTGTCGATGCAGGGGAACCCGGTGGGAATCCGGGACTGCCCCGCAGCGGTGTGCGGGCGGCTCCAGCAGCCGTACCGCGAGTCCGAGTACCTGCCGAACAGCGTGCGCCACGGCCCTCCCGCAGAGGCCGCGCCGGCACCCAGCACCACCCCTCCGGGCCTCGCGGGCGGGCCGGGGAGACACCTCGCGCGGCGCCTTTGCGTCCGCGCCGTGCTCCCCTGCCCAGATCGGCCCGGGTGACCCCGATCACCGCCGCACGATCGCCGCCAGGAGAGAGCGCCTTGACCACCGCTGCCTCAGTCACCCTGCCCGCCCAGGGCTCCGGTACCGCCTTCACCGACCCGACGGTCTCCGACCCCGGCGGTGCTCTCCTGCGGCTGCTCACCGACCGCAGCGCCGACCTCACCGAGGTCGACCCCGGCCATGTCGCCGCCGCCGCGCTGCGCGGCCGCCACGCCGGCTCGGACTTCGCCGAGCTGCGCGGGCTGGCCGTGGACGCCGCCGCGTCGATGATCGCCGAGGACCCCCAGTACTCGAAGCTGGCCGCCCGCCTGCTCGCCCTGGAGATCGTCGACGAGGCGAACAGCCAGGGCTCGACCTCCTTCTCCGCCTCGATCGCCGTCGGCCACGCCGAGGGCCTGATCGGCGACACCACCGCGGCCTTCGTCGCCAAGCACGCCGACGCCCTGAACGCGCTCGTCGACACCAAGGGCGACGACCGCTTCGAGTACTTCGGCCTGCGCACCGTCCAGTCCCGCTACCTGCTGCGCCACCCGATCACCCGCAAGGTGATCGAGACCCCGCAGCACTTCCTGCTCCGCGTCGCCTGCGGCCTGGCGGTCGGCGACTCCGAGCAGTCGGTGCGCGAGGTGTCCGAGCTGTACGGCCTGATGAGCCGTCTGGAGTACCTCACCTCCTCGCCGACGCTCTTCAACTCCGGCACCCGGCACCCGCAGATGTCCAGCTGCTACCTGCTGGACTCGCCGCTGGACAACCTGGACTCGATCTACAACCGCTACGCGCAGATCGCCCGGCTCTCCAAGCACGCCGGCGGCATCGGCCTGTCCTACTCGCGCATCCGCTCGCGCGGCAGCCTGATCCGCGGCACCAACGGCAAGTCCAACGGCATCGTCCCGTTCCTGCGCACCCTCGACTCCTCGGTCGCCGCCGTCAACCAGGGCGGCCGCCGCAAGGGCGCGGCCTGCGTGTACCTGGAGACCTGGCACGCCGACATCGAGGAGTTCCTGGAGCTCCGCGACAACACCGGTGAGGAGGCGCGCCGCACCCACAACCTCAATCTGGCCCACTGGATCCCGGACGAGTTCATGCGCCGCGTGAACGCCAACGCCGACTGGTCGCTGTTCTCCCCCGCCGACGTCCCCGAGCTGGTCGACCTGTGGGGCGCCGAGTTCGACGAGGCGTACCGCAAGGCCGAGCTGGCCGGCAAGGCCGTCCGCACCATCCCGGCGCAGACCCTCTACGCCCGCATGATGCGCACCCTCGCGCAGACCGGCAACGGCTGGATGACCTTCAAGGACGCCTCCAACCGCGCCGCCAACCAGACCGCGCTGCCCGGCCGCACGGTGCACTCCTCCAACCTGTGCACCGAGATCCTGGAGGTCACGGACGACTCCGAGACCGCCGTCTGCAACCTCGGCTCGGTCAACCTCGGCGCGCACGTGGCCCCCGGCGCCACGGCCGACGACCTGCTCGGCGCCATGGACTGGGAGCGCCTCGACGCCACCGTCCGCACCGCCGTCACCTTCCTCGACCGCGTGGTGGACATCAACTTCTACCCGACCACCGAGGCCGGTACGTCCAACTCCCGCTGGCGCCCGGTCGGCCTCGGCGTGATGGGCCTCCAGGACGTCTTCTTCAAGCTGCGGATCGACTTCGACTCCGCCGAGGCCGCCCGCCTGTCCACGCTGATCGCCGAGCGCATCATGCTCACCGCGTACGAGCGCTCCGCCGACCTGGCCGAGCAGCTCGGCCGCCACGAGGCCTACGGCGAGACCCGCGCCGCCCGCGGCGAGCTGCACATCGACCACTTCCCGAGCGCCGCCCCGGAGTGGACCGACCGCTGGACGGCGCTGCGCGCCCGCATCGCCGAGACCGGCCTGCGCAACTCGCTGCTGCTCGCGATCGCCCCGACCGCGACCATCGCCTCCATCGCCGGCGTCTACGAGTGCATCGAGCCGCAGGTGTCCAACCTGTTCAAGCGCGAGACCCTCTCGGGCGAGTTCCTCCAGGTCAACCCGTACCTGGTGCGCGAGCTCAAGGAGCTCGGCGTCTGGGACCAGCAGACCCGCGACGCCCTGCGCGACGCCAACGGCTCGGTCCAGGAGCTGGGTTGGCTGCCGGAGCAGGTCCGGTCGCTGTACCGCACCGCCTGGGAGCTGCCGCAGCGCGCCCTGATCGACCTGGCCGCGGCCCGCATGCCGTACCTGGACCAGAGCCAGTCGCTGAACCTGTTCATGGCGGCGCCGACCATCGGCAAGCTCAGCTCGATGTACGCCTACGCGTGGAAGGTCGGTCTCAAGACCACCTACTACCTGCGCTCGCGCCCCGCGACCCGGATCGCCCAGGCCGCCTCCGGCACCGCCCGTGCCGCCGCGCCCGTGCCGGTCAACACCCCGACCCTCACCCCCGAGGAAGAGGCCGCGCTGGCCTGCTCCCTGGAGAACCCCGAGTCCTGCGAGGCCTGCCAGTAATGACTGCCGACGACCGCAAGATGCTGCTCGACCCCGGCTTCGAGCTGACCCTGCGCCCGATGCGCTACCCGTCGTTCTACGACCGGTACCGCGACGCGATCAAGAACACCTGGACCGTCGAGGAGGTGGACCTGCACTCCGACGTCGCCGACCTGGCGAAGCTCAGCGAGGGCGAGCGCCACCTGATCGGCCGCCTGGTGGCGTTCTTCGCGACCGGTGACTCGATCGTCGCCAACAACGTGGTGCTGAGCCTCTACAAGCACATCAACTCGCCCGAGGCGCGGCTGTACCTCTCGCGGCAGCTGTTCGAAGAGGCCGTGCACGTCCAGTTCTACCTGACGCTGCTGGACACCTACCTTCCGGACCCGGAGGACCGCAACGCGGCCTTCGCGGCGGTGGAGAACATCCCCTCCATCCACCAGAAGGCCCAGTTCTGCTTCAAGTACATGAACGCCGTCGACCACATCGACTCGCTGCAGACCAAGGAGGACCGGCGGGCGTTCCTGCTCAACCTGATCTGCTTCGCGGCCTGCGTCGAGGGTCTGTTCTTCTACGGCGCGTTCGCGTACGTGTACTGGTTCCGGAGCCGTGGCCTGCTGCACGGTCTGGCCACCGGCACCAACTGGGTGTTCCGCGACGAGTCCATGCACATGGACTTCGCGATGTCCGTCGTGGACACCGTGCGCGAGGAGGAGCCCGACCTCTTCGACGAGGAGATGGCCAAGCAGGTCACCGAGATGCTGGAGGAGGCCGTCGCGGCCGAGCTCCAGTTCGCCCAGGACCTGTGCGGTGACGGTCTGGCCGGCATGAACACCGACTCCATGCGCCAGTACCTGGAGGCCGTGGCCGACCAGCGCCTGGCGCGGCTCGGGATGCCGATCCGGTACGGGTCGACCAACCCGTTCGGGTTCATGGAGCTCCAGAACGTCCAGGAGCTGACCAACTTCTTCGAGCGCCGGGTGTCGGCGTACCAGGTCGCGGTCGAGGGCTCCGTCTCGTTCGACGACGACTTCTAAGACAAGGTCATCCAGCCCACAGCGGAGCCGCCGTCATGGCGGCTCCGCTGTGTGATATCCGGTGTTCAGGTGTTCAGGGGGAGTAGCACAGGCATGCCCAAGCTCCAACAGCGAGTGATCGACGGCCCGTTCGGGCCGATACAGATCAGTCACGACCGCTGGCCGTCCGTCGTCGCGCGCGTCCAGGGGGCGGGGATACCGGCCGTCACGGTGGTGCCCGACCGCGACCACGGCGCGATGAACATGGGCGGGCACAACATCCCGACCAGCCGGGCCCGCAACCGCACGCGGACGGCTGTGGTGGGCGACCGCACCTACGAGCTGCGGCCCAGGGGCCTGCGCCGGGCGGAGCTGCGCCGCAACGGCACCCTCATCGCCGACGCCCACGGCACGTTCCGGTCGTACGCCCCGGGACGTACGATCCCCGGCCTGGACGCCAAGGTCACCTGGTCCCAAGGCATCGACCCGACGGATGTCGCGGTCGGCCAGGCCATGGTCCTGGGCTTCGGCGCCGGCGCCCCGGGCATCCTCCTGCGGACCATCTTCTTCTGGTACGACAACCTCAGCTGAGTGCACAGAGGGGTGGGGGGGGAGGGGACAAGCCGCGCCGGGGGGGCCCCCCTGTTTCTTCTTTGTCCCAACCCCCCCCCCTTCCCCCCCCCCCCGAAGAAAAAACCACCCCCCCCCCGCAA